>NZ_RZRV01000050.1:0-38389 GCF_004023085.1 Mesorhizobium sp. M7A.F.Ca.US.010.02.1.1
GTCATGGAACCGCGACCCGCGAAAACTGGAGACGAAGCGCCGGGCGCATTCGGCCGGCGCGCAATCGGCGCTTGGCCGCAAGCCCGCCGTAGCTGACGTCATCGTGCCAACCCTGCTGCATCAGGCCGACCGCGTCGCCAGCCGGCTGCGCGCCAAGGCGCGGCCCGGCCGCACGGTGACGGTGCGCGTGCGCTTTGCCGATCTCAGCGCCGTCACCCGCTCGATCACGCTTGACCAGCCGATCTCGGCGACCGCGATGCTGGCCGAGATCGCCGGCGATCTGGTGCGCGGCGTGCTTGCCGACAACCCCCACGAGAGAACGATCTCGCTGCTGGCGATCTCGGTCTCGCATCTCGAGGAAAGCTTCGAATTACAGCTCGAACTGCCGCTCGATCTCGCCGACGAGAAGCAGAGGCCCGGCACCCGAAAAGGCCTGGCACGCTTTGACGCCGACCGCGCCATCGACAAGATCCGCGAACGCTTCGGCAAACAGGCGGTCGGCTACGGCACGGTGGCACTGGAAGCGGCGCGCTCGGTGCCGGATGAATTCAGGGAACTGGCGGAGAAGGAGCTGTGAAGCCAAGGCAAAGGCTATGGGCCGGTACGCGAGTAACGATGGACCCGAACGCCAGTGGAGCTTGCCCCGTGTCGTCGGCTTGCCCCGTGCCAGGGCTCGCAGGCTATGCCGTCATGGTCGGCATCGTGAGTCGGCCAATAGCCAGGTTCGCCCCTGCGGGCGGCCGTGCAGTTCGGGAACGCGGCAAGGTGCCTCAGCACCGAGAGAGGCGTATCAAACCGAATGCCGACGAAGCCATAGACGATATAGCCCGACAACAGAATGAACGGCGCGAACAAAGCCACCCATCTCAGCCTGCCAAGGCGGCGGTGATAGCGTGAAGGCCATCGCAAGAATGGCAGGAGCATCCCCGCCAACTCCCCCGTTGAAGTGCCCGAACCAGACTAGCGTCACCCAGGTAGGGTGGCAACAACGCCTATCTCCGAACGGTTCTCGCGTTCAGAGCGCGGCTATTTGAGTCGGATATCGACACTTTCAGTTCTACGCTTCGCCATCCCAATACCGCCTAACCCCGGCCATATCGAAAATGCCGTCGCGCCGGCGCAAGGCGTCGACCGCCATCTTGTTGGAATCGGGATAGACGCAGACCTCGTTGGGGTTTTTCTCGCCGATCATCAGATAGCGGCACGGTCCCGTACCGCTGTTGAGGAAGGAATGTCCAACCGCCAGGCCGGCCGGAAAGCAGACATAGTCGCCGGCTTTCATCTCATAGCGCTCCTCGCCAAGCAGCAGCGTCACTTGCCCTTCCAGGATCAGCGCATGCTCTTCTTCCAGCATATGGTAGTGCCTGGGCGCCAGGCGCATGCCGGGGGCTGGTGCCTCGATCAGCACGCCGACATGGTAGTCGGGCCGTCCCAAGGCGGCATAGGTGAGGTGTTTGGACTGACCACCGAACCGCGCCCCCTCGCCTTCCTGTTTCCACTCGACAGCGTCGCTGGCGACCGGCGGGATCGGAATGGCTGCTGCCTTGGTGACACCGGCCGTCACATCCGACGGCAACGGATCGCCGGCGGCGAGGCCGGTGCTCTCACCGTCCCAGTAGGTTCGAGTTGCCGCGAGATCGAAGATCGCACGGCTGCCCAAGGCGCGCACCAGCACCTTGTTGGAGGCGGTGTAGACGACAACGTCGTTCGGGTTGCGCTCGCCGACGATGACGTAGCGGCAGGGTGCGTCGCTGGTGTTGATGAGGCAATGCCCTGCCGCCGCCCCGGCCGGAAAGCAGATGTAATCGCCGGCCTTCATGGCATAGGAGGCGTCGCCGACCTGCGCGGTGAGCGTGCCCTCGAGGATGAAGACATGCTCCTCCTCGAAAATGTGGTAGTGCGCTGGCGAGGTCTGCTTGCCCGCCGGCAACTCCTCGATCGCCACGCCGACATGATAGGTTTCGCCAAGCGCGGCCAGCGACAAATGCCGGTAGCGCACGCCGAAGCGCGGCACATCGGACCATTCCGTCCACGGCACACTGTCCGATGCGAATGGCGCTGGCGATTTGTCGTCTGCCATCGGGCCTCCTGCTCCTGTCGCCCTGCCCTCTTCGCAAGCCGCAGGAGGGTCCACGACAGAACAAAGCTGCCAGCTTCCGGCATCATCGCCAAGCGGTGTTCGCCACGCTCCTGACAGAGCCCGACAGGAGCCGCTCGCTTCAGCCTCGGATGGCCTTGCCCGCCTGCTGCAGCAGCTCGAACGCAGCAAAGCGCTTGGCGTGCCAGCCGGCCAAGGTAGCGTCGGGATGATAGACTTCGCCGAGTTCCGACATGCCGGCCATCGCCGCCGTCAGATCCTTGTAAGCACCGGCGGCGACCGCGCCCAGCATCGCCGAGCCGAGCAGCACCGGCTCCGGCGAGGTCGACGCCACCACCACCATGCCGGTCGTGTCGGCAAGCAGCTGGCGCACCAACGGGCTTTGGCCGGCGCCGCCGCTGACCACGATGGTGTCGACGGCAATGCCCTTGTCATGCTCGGCCCGCACGATCTGGCGCGCACCATAGCCCAGTCCGCAGACGCCGGCGACATAGAGCCCGACCAGGCTGTCGAGGCTGGCGTCGAGATCGAGCCCGGCAATCAGCGCGCGTGCGTCCGGGTCGGCGAAAGGCGCGCGGTTGCCAAGGAATTCCGGCACGACATGGATGCCGCCGACCAAGGCCGGCGTCGCCGCTGCCCCGTTGCGGCTCTGCGCCTGCAGCGACAGCCAGGCGCTGAGGCTGAGCCCCTCGGCCTGCGCCTTGGCGGTCGCTTCGCCGGCCGCCGGATGCATGCGCACCAGATGGTCGATGGCCGCACCCGCCGCAGATTGGCCGCCCTCGTTCAGCCACAGACCCGGCACCATGGCCGAGAAATACGGACCCCAGACGCCGTCGACGAAAGCCGGCTCGGCGGTCGACGACATGGTGCAGGCCGAGGTGCCGAAGACATAGGCCATGCGCGACAGCACGCTGCCGAAATCGCCGCGCGCCCCGACCGTGCCGACGCCGCCGGCATGCGCATCGATCAGCCCGGCCGCCACGGCCGTGCCGGGGCGCAGGCCCAGATCCGCTGCCGCCTGCACGGTCAGTCCGCCGCCCAGTGCGGCACCCGCAGGCACGATCTCGGTACCGATGCGGGCGAACCCCTCATCGGCCAACGCGCCAAGGCCAATGGTGCGGAAATAGGTCTCGTCCCAGCGGTTTTCATGCGCCAGATAGGTCCATTTGCAGGTCACCGTGCAGACCGAACGGGCAAGGTTGCCGGTCGCCCGCCAGGTGAGGAAGTCCGCGAGGTCCATGAACTGCCAGGCGGCATCGAAAGTGGCGGGCAGGTTTTCCGCCAGCCACAGGAGTTTCGGCGTCTCCATCTCCGGCGAGATGACGCCGCCGACATAGTTCAGCACCGCCTCGCCACTGCGGTTGATGCGGCGCGTCTGCTCGACCGCGCGGTGATCCATCCAGACGATGATGTTGCGTTCGGGATTGCCGGACGGGCCAACCGGCAACGGCACGCCGCCCTCGCCCAGCACCACCAGCGAACAGGTGGCGTCGAAGCCGATGCCGGCGATCGCCTCGGGCGCCACGCCCGATTGAGCGACGGCTTCACGCGTGGCCGTGCACACCGCCCGCCAGATGTCATTGCTCGACTGTTCGACAATATCGCCGGCCTCACGCCAGACCTCGATGTCCCGCTTGGCCGAGGCGAGCAGGTTTCCCGTGCGGTCGAACACCCCGGCCCGCGCGCTGCCGGTACCGACGTCGATGCCGAGATAGCAATGCGGCATGGTTTCAATCTCTCAGGCTAGGGGAGTAGGGGAGTAGGGGAATGAAGCAGTGAGGGCTCTGACCACGTGTCGAATTCATGAATTTCGTGTTGTCCTACTCCCCTACTCCCTTATTCCCCTCACAAATCATTGCTCTGCGGCAAAATCACCAGATCCCGGATCGTCACGTTGCGCGGGCGGGTCAGCATGAACATCACCGCTTCGGCCACTTCGCGCGGCTGCATCAGGCCACCGGCGGCGAGTTCTTCCTCGAGCTTGGCCTTCGGCCAGTCGTCGACCAGCGCCGTCACCACCGGACCCGGCGCCACGGCGCCGACGCGCAGGCCATGCTTGGCGACCTGCCGGCGCACGGTGTGAACGAAGGCCTGCACGGCGTGCTTGGACGCCGTGTAGATCGGCTCCCAGACCACCGGAACCAGCCCGGCGATCGAACTGGTGACGATGATGTCGCCGGTCTTGCGCTCGATCATGTGCGGCAGCACCGCCTGGATCGAGCGGAAGCAGGCATTGATGTTGAGGTTGAGCATGCGGTCCCAGGCGTCGGGATCGCCGTTCGCCACCTCGCCGCCGACATAAGCGCCGGCATTGGCATGGAAGATGTCTAGCTGGCCGGCCTTCTCCATTATCTGCGGCATCATGTTGGCGACGCTGGCCGGCTGCATCAGGTCGATGACCAGCGGGATGGCGTTCGGGCCTAGGTCGGCGCACAATTTTTGCAGCGTCGCCTCGGCGCGGTCGACCAGCACCACGGTGGCGCCGGCCGCCAGCATGTGCCTGGCGCATTCGAGGCCGATGCCTGATGCCGCGCCGGTGACGGCGGCAACTTTTCCGGACAGTTCTTGGCTCATGTCTTGCTTCCTGTTGATGGGTTCAGGCCCGGCCATGCGAGACACGCGAGCGGCGTGCCAGCGAGTCGACGATGACCGCGATGGCAAGCACGGCGCCGGTGATCATGTACCGAAGCGACGAGGACAGATCGAGCAGCGTCAGGCCGCTGGCGATCGACTGGATGACGATGATGCCGAGCAATGCCGAATAGGCGCTGCCGCGGCCGCCGAACAGGCTGGTGCCGCCAATGACCGCCGCCGCGATGGCGTTAAGGTTCACGTCGCCGGTGCCGGCCTGCTGGCTGGCCGAGGCAAGGCGGGCCGCCGACAGCACGCCGCCGAAAGCGGCCAGCATCGAGCACAGCACGAAGGCGCTCGAATAGATCAGTCGCACATTGATGCCGGCGCGCCTTGCCGCCTCGCGGTTACCGCCAACCGCCGACATCGAGCGGCCCCATTTGGTCCGCGTCAGCGCGTAATGCATTGATATGACCAGGCCGACGAACAGGCCGAACATCCACGGAATGCCGCGCGCCTGGTTGAGATAGAAGACAATGAGTTCGAGAATGACCGTGATCACCACCGCCCGTGTAACCAGGCCGCCGGTCGACGGCGCCGACAGATTGGCGGCGCGGCGGCGCGTAACGGTGCGCAGGCCGGTGACCAGCATGACGATGCCGGGCACGGCTGCCAGTCCGAACGAGACGAACTTCGGCATCATCAGCAACTGACCGAAATTCACCAGGTTCGAGCCGTAGGGCAGATTGATCGAGCCGGTCGAGCCGAGGATGTAGAGCTGCAGGCCAAGCACTGCCAGCAGGCCAGCCAGCGTCGAGACGAAGCTCGGCATGCCGAGCCGGTTGAACAGCAGCGCATAGAGTGCGCCGATGAAGCCGCCAACGGCGACAGCGGCAATAATGGCGAGCGCCACCGGCCAGCCCTGGTTGACCCACAGCGTGCCGACCATCGCCGAGGCAAAGCCGCTGATCGAGCCTACCGACAGGTCGATCTCGCCGACCATCAAAACGCAGACGATGCCGAGCGCGATGACGCCGACGGTGGAGCAATCGAACAGCAGATTGACCAAATTGCTGCTCGACAGGAAGATCGGGTTGATGCTGGCGAACACCGTCCAGATGATGACCAGCCCGACGATCACCGGCAGCGAGCCGAGATCGCCGGAGCGGACCCGGTCGAAGAACCTGCGGATGGCGCCGCCGATCCCCGCCTCATGCTTGACGCGCACATCGGCGCGGTCGAGCTGCGGCGGCACGGAGGCGGCCTGTTCGGCTTCACGGCTCATGGGCGTGGCTCCTGGGTTTGCTCGTGCCTGGCCTGTCTGCGCTCTGCGCGCCGCGACACCGAATTGTTCGACGCGCCGGTGATGGCGCTGACCAGTTCCTGGTTCGAGGCGTCGGGCGAGAAGATGCCGTTGTTTCGGCCAAGCCGCAGCACGACGATGCGGTCGGCGACGGCGCGCACGTCTTCCATATTGTGGCTGATGATGACGACGCCGAGGCCGCGGTCGCGCACGCGCTCGATCAGGTTGAGCACTTCCGCCGTCTGTGCCACGCCAAGTGCGGCCGTCGGCTCGTCGAGCAGGATGAGCTTGGGTTCGAGCAGCAGCGAGCGGGCGATCGCCACCGTCTGGCGCTGGCCGCCCGACAGCGAAGCGACCACTTCGCGAACGCTTGGGATGCGCGCCGATAGCTCGTTGAGCAGCGTCCAGGCGCGCACTTCCATCGCCACCTCGTCCAGCCGCAGCGGGTTGAGCTCACGGCCGAGAAAGATGTTGGCGACGATGTCGAGGTTCTCGCACAGCGCCAGGTCCTGGAACACCGTGGCTATGCCGAGCGTCAGCGCCGCACTCGGATCTGCAAGCGTCACCTGCTTGCCGCGAAAACTGATCGTGCCTGAGCTCGGCTGATGCACGCCGGCCAGGATCTTGACCAGGGTCGACTTGCCGGCGCCATTGTCGCCGACCAGCGCCACCACCTCCCCAGCATGGACATCGAGATCGATGTCGGTGAGCGCTGAAACGGCGCCGAAATTCTTCGAAACGCCGCGCAGGCTGAGCACCAGCTCGCCTGCCGGAACCGGTTCGTCCGGGGTATCGATCATGCCAGGAAGCCTTTCAAAACCGGTTCAAAATGTCGGATGAGCGCTGCCTGGCCACCGCGTGGGCGGCCAGACAGCGGAGCGGACAACGGTCGCGGTCAGTTCCCGATGCCCAGCTTCTTGCAGCCTTCCGCGTAACGATCGACGCAGAGTTCGGCCGCGGTGTTGATCTTCTTGTCGATGATCTCGGCCTTCAGGTTTTCCTGCGTCACCACCGCCGGCGTGAACAGCTGCGAGGGCGTGTCGTACAGCGTCATCTCGGCCTTCGGCGTCTCGCCCGAAAGCAGCTTGATGGCAATGTTGGCGGCGGCCGCCGCCACGATCTCGCTCGGCTTGGAGATGGTGTTGTACTGGTCGCCGGCGATGATCAGCTGAAGTGCCGCGATCGTCGCGTCATTGCCGGTCACCGGCGGCACCGGATCGACGCCGGCCGCCTTGAAGGCCGCTATGGCGCCGCCACCGGTGCCGTCATTGGCGGCAACGACGCCGAGGATTTTTGGTCCAAAGCGGGTGATCTGGCCACCGGCCCATTGCTGCGCCTTCGGCGGCGCCCATTCCGGCGTGTCGTATTCGGCCAGGATCTTGTAGCCGCTGTTGTCAAGGCCGGCATGGATGCCCTTCTTGATCAGGCCGGCCGCCGCATCGGTCGGCGAGCCGTTGATCTGCAGCACGCCGCCGCTGGCCGGATCGACCTTCAGCGCCTTCAGGTGCTCGACCAGCGAGTCGGCGATGGCCTTGCCGATGCCTTCATTGTTGAACGACACATAGAAATCGGCCGGCGCAGTCGGGATCGGCCGGTCGTAGGCGATGACCTTGATGCCCTGGCTCTGCGCCAGCTTGACCAGCGAGGCGGCGGCGGTCGAGTCGACCGGGTCGAGCACGATCGCCTTGGCGCCCTGCGAGATCACCGAGTTGAACTGCTGCTGCTGGCGCGAGGCGTCGGCATCGGCATTCTGGTAGAGCACCTTGCAGCCCGGGCACAGCTTCTTCATCTCGGCGGCGAAGCCGGGATAATCATGCTGCTCGTAGCGGGTCGAGGCCTGGTCGGGCATCAGGAAGGCGACGGTCGCGTCGGTGACTTCGGCGGCCCTGGCGATCGCGGCGGTGCCGGCCAGCAGCGACAGCGCAAGGGCTGCCACACCGGCGGACTTGCCAGCGGACTTCAATGAAGATGAAAGTTTGGTCATTCGGTCTTCTCCGTTTCTGATATGGTTGTAAGAAGGTCGTTGACTGCTTTGGTCTGAAGACACCCATCCGCCCTCGCCCCAACTGCATTGGGAACCGGGACCCGGCGCCGGCCTTTCGAGCCGCGCCGACAACCTCCGCCGACGGAGGAATTCGAGACAAGCGTTCTCCATCGCGAACCGCTCCACGCGGCTCACGTCGTCATGCAAAAGAAAAATCCTCCCTTGGTTCCTCCCTGGCTCCTCCGTTAAGCGGCTTTGCCCGCGTTGATGTTGTCGGCCAGCAGGCGCCTGAAGCGCGAGGGCGGCATGCCCTTCTCCGCCAGGAACTGCCGGTTGAAATTGGACAGATTGTTGAAGCCGACCTCGTAGCAGATGTCGGTGATCGAGGCCTGCTCGTCGCTCATCAGTATCTGGCAGGCGAGATTGATGCGCAGCCGTTTGACATACTGCACCAGCGACATGCCGGTGTGACGGCGAAACGAGCGCGAGAAGGCGCCGGTCGACTGGCCGGCGATGGTGGCGAGGTCCGCCTCGTCGAACAGCTGCGTCAGGTTTTCCCTGATATAGGCGAGCGCCTTGTTCATGCCGGCCGTCATGTAGCCCGAGGGATCGGGCCGGTAGCTGGCACTGGCCAAAAGCTGGAATTCCTGGGCGCGGCTGAGCAGGCCGGCGATCATCATGAACAGCTCGATGCGGCGCACGCCTTGCGCCTGCATCATTTCTTCCATCAGCGGCGCCAGCGCCTTGCTGGTGCGATTGGAAAACAGCACGCCACGCCGCGACGCCTCAAGCAGATGGCCAAGCCCCGCCAGCTCCGGCAGCACATGCATGGCGTCGCCGATGAAACTTTCGGAAAACTGGATGATGCGGCCGCGCAGCGGGATCGAGCTGTCCCTGGGGATGTCGCTGACCCAGTTGTGCGGCAGGTTCGGCCCGGTCAGCACCAGATTGCCCGGCTCGAACTCGCCGATGAAATCGCCGACGAAATAGCGTCCGTTGGTGAAGATCACCTGATGCAGTTCATATTCGGGATGGAAGTGCCAACGCACCGTGTGGAAGGGGTAGCCATGCGACCACGCCTTGAAGGACTCACCGCGTCGTATCTGGACTACTTCCAGGTCCGGTTCCATGTCCGTTTCCTCCCAGGCCAGCACGGATATTTGCCGCGTTCGGCCCAATTCCCTAAACCGGCCGAATTGGTTTCGGCTCTGCATTTCAAGAGCCAAGGTACCGGCTCATGACAACAGGCGCCACCACGATTCAAGACAACGGATGATACTTTTTTAACCGGGAGGCGGCGCTCAGAAGCGCTATTCGGGCAGAACAGGTCAGTCTTGCTGACGCGTTCGCTCAATTGACCGACGACGATGCCGCCCGCCCGGGAAGGAATTCCGGCGTCTCCGTGTTCGCCTGGCTTATCTCAAGAACATGGTCTGCAGGCGCTGTTGAAGCGCCGCATCCGTCAGTTCACCTCGTGCACAGCTCCACCGGCCGCCGTCGCGAGCGGCGTAACCATATCAGGCACCAGTATGTCGTGGCGGCGCGCGAAGCTGATCAGCGTGGCCCGCACCGTCTCCGGATCGATCTCGCCGACGATGCCCGCCTTGCAAGCGTTGAGCGCGACGGCATGGGCGCCGTTGCGGCCGGCGCTCGGCCAGTCCTGCAGCAGTGCATAGGCTTCCATCACGCTGTCGATCTTCCTCGGAAAGCCCATTCCGACCAGAAGTGTGACCGGTTCCTCAAATTGCCCGCGATTCATGGCTTGTGCCTCCTCTCGATTGTTCAGGGCCTGCAGCGGACCGAACACCGGGCAGCACGGCCCGCCGCGGATAGGTGAATGGACTGGCCGATTTCCGTTCAGCCGCTGCCGGCGGATACCTCGGATGTTGCCGACACTTGCTGTGCTGCGAGGAACATCAGTGCCGACGCCGCGGTTCGCCGATTCCAGCCGGCGGCTTCAGCCATGTCGAGCAGCCCTGCCAGCTGCGGCTTCAGCACGTTCCTGCATTCTGTTTCATAGGCCAGGAATTCCTTCGCTTGGTGCGTAGGAGCCGGTACGGATTCGATGCCAGCCATTGCGTCCATCTTTACCTCCACTCTCTCTCGACTGACGCCCGCTCCCCGCCAGGGAAGCGGGCGGATTGGCCGCGACCTCAAAAGTCCATGCCGGCGCCGGCGGGCATTGCCGGGGCGGCGGCTTCCTTCTTCGGCTTCTCGGCCACCATCGCCTCCGTGGTCACCAGCAGGCCTGCGACCGATGCCGCGTCCTGGAGAGCGGTGCGCACCACCTTGGCCGGGTCGATGACGCCCTGGCCGTAGAGATCGCCGAATTCGTTGGTCTGGGCGTTCCAGCCCCAGCCGAATTCGGTTTTCTCGCGCAGTTTGCCGACGATGATCGAGCCTTCGGCGCCGGCATTCTCGGCGATCTGCCGGACCGGCGTTTCGATGGCACGGCGCACGATGTCGACGCCAGTCTTCTGTTCCGCATTGTCGGTCTGCACGGCATCGAGCGCCTTTGCTGCCCGCAGCAACGCGACGCCGCCGCCGGGCAGCACGCCCTCCTCGACGGCCGCGCGGGTCGCATGCAGCGCATCGTCGACGCGGTCCTTGCGCTCCTTGACCTCGACCTCGGTCGAGCCGCCGACCCGGATCACCGCAACGCCGCCGGCGAGCTTGGCCAGCCGCTCCTGCAGCTTTTCGCGGTCGTAGTCGGAGGTGGTCTCCTCGATCTGCGCCTTGATCTGTGCGACACGGCCCTGGATCTCTTCCTTGCGGCCGACGCCGTCGACGATGGTGGTGTTTTCCTTCTCGATCACCACCTTCTTGGCGCGGCCCAGCATCTGCAGCGTCACATTATCCAGCTTGATGCCGAGATCTTCCGAGATCGCGGTGCCGCCGGTGAGAATAGCGATGTCTTCCAGCATGGCCTTGCGGCGGTCGCCGAAGCCTGGCGCCTTGACAGCCGCGACCTTGAGGCCGCCCCGCAGCTTGTTGACGACCAGCGTGGCAAGCGCCTCGCCTTCCACATCCTCGGCGATAATTAGGAGCGGCTTGCCCGACTGTACCACGGCTTCGAGCACGGGCAGCATCGCTTGCAGATTGGAGAGCTTCTTCTCGTGGATCAGCACATAAGGCTCGTCGAGTTCGACGCGCATCTTGTCCTGGTTGGTGACGAAATAGGGCGAGAGATAGCCGCGGTCGAACTGCATACCTTCCACGATTTCCAGTTCGGTCTCGGCGGTCTTGGCCTCTTCCACCGTAATGACGCCTTCATTGCCGACCTTCTCCATCGCCTCGGCGAGGAAACGGCCGATCTCGGCATCGCCATTGGCGGAGATTGTGCCGACCTGTGCGATCTCGTCGTTTCGGGTGACCTTGCGGGCATTGGTCTTCAGCTCGGCGACCACCGCATCGACCGCCTTGTCGATGCCGCGCTTCAAATCCATCGGGTTCATGCCCGAGGCAACCGCCTTGGCCCCTTCCCTGACGATCGCCTGTGCAAGCACGGTTGCGGTCGTCGTGCCGTCGCCGGCAAGGTCGTTGGTCTTGGAGGCCACCTCGCGCACCATCTGGGCGCCCATATTCTCGAACTTGTCCTCCAGTTCGATCTCCTTGGCGACGGTGACGCCATCCTTGGTGATGCGCGGCGCGCCGAATGACTTGTCGATGACGACATTGCGCCCCTTGGGTCCGAGCGTCACCTTCACCGCATTGGCAAGGATGTCGACGCCGCGCAGCATCTTCTCGCGCGCTTCGGTATGGAATTTCACTTCTTTGGCAGCCATTGGATCACTCCTCTATCTAGGCAGCATTCGTTGACTGGTTGGATACGAAGAAGCCGTCAGGCGGCCTTCTTCACTTCGGCGATCTCATCGATGACACCCATCACGTCGCTTTCCTTCATGATGAGCAGGTCCTCGCCGCCGAGTTTGATCTCGGTGCCGGACCATTTACCGAACAGGATGCGGTCGCCGACCTTGACATCGAGTTCGACAAGCTTGCCGCTGTCGTCGCGCGCGCCGGGACCGACGGCGAGCACTTCGCCTTCCTGCGGTTTTTCTTTTGCGGTATCGGGGATGATGATGCCGCCGGAGGTCTTCTCCTCGGCTTCAAGGCGGCGGACCAGAATACGGTCATGCAATGGACGGAACGCCATGTCGTTCTCCTCGTGGACAAACAGGTTTTTGAGGTTCCTCCGCACCGAACCGGCAATATCGGACCGATGCGGACCGCCGCGACCCTTCGTCAGGCATCGCGGGCGCATATCGAGCTAGTTTTGCCGTTTTTCGGTTTCAAGAGCCCCGCCAAAAAATTTTTACATCGAGCAGAAAAAAGGCCAAGGCACTGTTATGGCGCGACTATTCTAGGAACCCCTGACCTTCTCGCGGAGTTTGTTTGTAGAGGGACCGGCAGACCGGCCTGGCATCGGGCGAGTTCAGGCGGATGCCTGAACGGAGAGAGAAGGAGAGAGAAGGAGAAAGACATGGTCGATACGGTCAGCAGCGAATTCCGCCTGCAAATGGAAGGTTATGGCCTGACGACGGCCGAAATCCACTATCACCTGCCCGATCATCCGAGCCTGCTTCAGCTCTATGTCTGGCAGGACTATGATCTCGCTCCGGCCTTTCCCGAGCTCAAGGGCTTTCTCCAATATTGGGAGCGCGAGCTCGACGGCCCGCTGCACTCGGTCCGCGTTGCTCATCACCGGCTCATCCAGCCTTCGGAATGGCGGGCCGTCGAGGGCATCATCACGGTCCACTAGGGTCTTTGCGACGGCCGCCGCTCCTGCTTCGCCTGGAGCGGCGGCGTTAGGGCAGGCTCTCGCCGGCCCCACGCAGCGCGACAGCCAACAGCCTCCCCTCCAAAATTTCCAATTTCCATGTTGTAAAACGATCGTGCCGCGCTAGCCTGAAACCAGATGCGATGCGGGGGAGAGGAATGGAGCTTCAGCTCAACGGCAAGGTGGCGCTGGTCACCGGCTCGACGCAAGGCATTGGCCGCGCCATCGCCGAGACCTTGGCGCGTTCCGGCGCCGGCGGCCTGCTCGTCACCGGGCGTGATAAGGCCCGCGGCGATGCGGTGGCGGCGGAGCTTTCGCAGCTTGGCACACCAACGCTCTTCGTCGCCACCGACCTCGCCGACCCGGCCGCCCCTGCCCTTTTGGCGCAAGCGTGCATCGAGCGCTTCGGCCGCATCGATGCGCTGGTCAACGCCGCAGGGCTGACCGACCGGGCCTCGTTCCTCGATGCCGATCTCGACGGCTGGGCCTCGCTGTTCGCCGTTAACGCGCGGGCGCCGTTCTTCCTCATGCAGGCGGCCATCGCCGACATGAAGAAGCGCGGTCAGGGCGGCGCCATCGTCAACATCCTGTCGATCAACGCCCATTGCGGCTCGCCGGAGCTCGCCGTCTATTCCGCCAGCAAGGGCGCGCTGGCCACGCTGACCAAGAACGCCGCCAACGCCCATCGCTTCGATCGCATCCGCGTCAACGGCATCAATGTCGGCTGGACCGACACGCCGGCCGAACGTGCCATGCAGGCCGACACGCTGGGCAACGGGCCGGGCTGGCTCGATGCCGCGAACGCCTCGCAACCCTTCGGCCGCCTGTTCTCGACGAGCGACATCGCCAACCTCGCCGTCTTCCTGCTTTCGGATGCTGCCGGGCCGATGACCGGCACGCTCGTCGACCAGGAACAGTGGGTGATCGGGGCGAACCGGTGAGCGCCAGCGAAACGCAAGCGCTGCACGGCGCATTTCGGCGTCGGCGATTTCACCGTTGCCATCAAAATTGGCCGCGATGACGGTGACTGAAAAAAGCCTATCACCACATTCGCTCAAAGCGCCCGCCCCGCCTCACAGCGCCAGGCTCCCCTGCTCCACCTCCTCGGCATTCGGATCTCCCGGTGCGGTGGCCCAAGCCAATTCGACCAGCGTCACGGTGCGCCGGCCTGTCCCGTCGAGCTGGCAGACGATGAGCCCCTGCTCCTCGATATAGGTTAAGAGGCGCCGGGCGCGGCGCAGCGAGTGCGAGCCGTAGGCGCGGGCGATCGCGGCGTCGCTCGGGCACGGCCAGCCCTCTTTCGCCGCACGGGCGATCATCATGAACACGCCCTGCATGTCGTCGGGCAGCAGCGACGCGCGGACAGAAACGTCCCGCCACGCGTCATCCTGCGTCGTCTCGGAACCAAGGCCGGCACGGGCGCGTGTCAGCATGCGGCGGAACTCCGGCAGGTCGGGCACGACCGACGCGAGGCCTTCTATGCGGCAGCGGACCACGAATTCCTGATAGAGCACGCCGATCACGCGAAAACCCGCATCGGGCTGCGCCAGGATGGCGCGCAGCACACGGTCGACGCGCTCACGACGCTCGGCCAGATCCTCGGCGCTGATTTGCGGCTCGGCCGGCTCGGGGCGCATTTCCAGTGCCGCCGATTTGGCCGCCATCAGCTGGTCGAGCAGGTCCGGCGACGCCGGGCGGCGCGGCGTGCGCACCGTCTCGGGCGGCGGCGCCGCCAGGATGATCGCGCGTGCGTCTTCCAGCGCGGATTCCGGCATCGCCATCAGCCGCGGCGTGCCGTTGCGCGGGCTGGTGTCGGTCGGGCCGATGCGCAGCCCCAGCGGACGGCGCGACAGCGCCGGACCGAGCGCCATGAACTGCCCGCGTTCCAGATCGCGGAACGCTTCCGCCTGGCGCCGTTCCATGCCCAGAAGATCGGCGGCACGCGCCATGTCGATATCGAGGAAGGTGCGGCCCATGAGAAAATTGGACGCCTCGGCTGCGACGTTCTTGGCGAGCTTGGCCAGGCGCTGGGTGGCAATGATGCCGGCCAGCCCGCGCTTGCGGCCACGACACATCAAATTGGTCATGGCGCCGAGCGAGAGCTTTCGCGCTTCGTCCGACACCTCTCCGGCCACCGCTGGCGCGAACAGCTGCGCCTCATCCACCACCACCAGCATCGGGTACCAGTGGTCACGGGCGACCTCGAACAGCCCGCCGAGGAAGGCGGCGGCACGCCGCATCTGGTTCTCGGCGTCGAGCCCTTCGAGATTGAGCACGGTGGAGACGCGATGCATGCGCGCCCGCTCGCCGGCCGCCTGCAGGCCGCGCTCAGTATGCTGCTCGGCATCGATCACCAGATGGCCGTAACGGTCGCCCAGCGAAACGAAGTCGCCCTCGGGATCGATGATGGTCTGCTGCACCCAGGGCGCGCTCTGCTCCAGCAGGCGCCGCAACAGATGCGACTTGCCGGAGCCTGAATTGCCCTGCACCAAAAGGCGCGTCGCGAGCAGCTCCTCAAGATCCAGCTTCGCCGGGGCGCCTGCGGTCGTCTGTCCCATCTCGATCGCAACGGTCATCTCGACTCAGGCGCTCCTTCGCAGACGGGCTTATCAACTGGGTCACGGCCCGTCGAGCGCGCATGACCGCCTGCGGCGTGTTGCGCACAACTGTGCAGGCACCGTCTGCAGGGTCATCAGCCGATGCCTGACTGAAACTTTGGGTTGACCCCTTCGGACCACGAGGCGACACTCCATCCAACGCTAGGAGTACGAGGAGAAATGCGATGGACGAGCCCGAACGGTGGCGGCACATGTCGACGGCGCCGAAGGATGGCAGCCGGATCCTGGTCACGGTGCGCCCGTCCGAACAGGGGCCGGCGGAAGTCGACCTCGCCTATTGGTCGCGTGCCGACCAGTTCGCCTCGGAAGGCTGGCGCGCATCGGACTCCTCGCCCGGGCGCGTTATCGAATACGCTGACCCGGAACTAAAGTGCTGGATGCCGCTGCCGACGGCCAACCTCAGCCGCGCGTCGATGCCGGCGCCGTGGGAAGGCGAAGACGCCCAGCAGCTGGATGGGTCCGGGATTTAAGAGCGCGGAGAGGCCGGAGATTGGCAACTCCACGGTTGGCGTCTCTAACCTGCTCCTCTCAGAACAGGAACGCGGCCGTGGCGGGGTTGGGCCCGTTGCGGCCTTCGGGCGAATCCATGCCGCGGATCGTCTGCAGGTCCTGCGCATCCAGTTCGAAATCGAAGACATCGAAATTGGCGGCGATGCGATCCCTGCGGATCGACTTTGGAATGACGATCAGCCCCTCCTGGAGATGCCAGCGGATGATCGTCTGGGCGACGGACTTGCCATGTTTTTTGGCGATGTCTGCAATGGTCGGATCGCCGAGCAGCCGGCCGCTGCCCAACGGGCTCCAGCTTTCGATACGGATGTCGTGCTTGGTGTGAAAGTCCCTGACACCGCGTTGCTGGAACTGGGGATGCAGCTCGATCTGGTTGACGACGGGCGTCACGCCGGTTTCCGCGATGATCCGCTCCAGATGGTCCTGGTTGAAGTTCGAAACGCCGATCGACTTGATGCGGCCGGCCTGCCGGAGTTCGACCAGCGTCTTCCAGGCCTCGACGTATTTGTCCTGGCTGGGCACCGGCCAGTGGATCAGAACAGGTCGATCTGTTCGACGCCGAGCTTCTCCATCGTCTCGTCGAAGGCGCGTAGCGCCGCATCGCGCTGGTGTGCACCGTTGCGCAGTTTCGAGGTGATGAACAGCTCAGCCCGCGGCACGCCGGCGCTGCGGATCGCCTCTCCGACCCCTTCCTCGTTCTGATAGCCTTCGGCGGTGTCGATCAGGCGATAGCCGGCCTCGATGCCCCAACCCACCACCTCGGCGGTGATGTCCTGGTCGACCTGCCACACGCCAAGGCCGAGGTGGGGAATGGCGGAGCCGTCGTTCAATGCAATCTGTTCGGGCATGGGGGATCCTTTGCAAAGCGGGTCCGGGCGTTCTGCCCGGTGCACAGCCTATCTAGGTCCGACAGGGTGCGACGACCAGCCGACCGCGGACAAATTGCCGTGTGAAGTGCGCCTGCAAGTGTGACTTCGGTGTCGGCCGCATCCTTACCGCGGCCGGCGCACCGCCCGCACCACACCGGCCGAAGTGCTGCCGCAATAGAGGCGGTCGCCGCCATCGGATTCCAGCCCCGACACGCCCATGCCCGCCGGCATGTCGAGCTTCTCGAGAACCTTGCCTGATCGCGGGTCGACGCGGCGCAGGTCGCTCTGCTCGCCTTCCCAGGTGGCGTGCCATAGCTCGCCCTCGACCCATGTCACCCCGGTGACGAAACGGTTGGATTCGATGGTGCGCAGGATCGCCCCCGTCTCCGGGTCGATCTGATGGATCTTGCGCTCGCGGTATTGCCCCACCCACAGCGTCCCTTCGGCCCAGGTCAGCCCGGAGTCGGCGCCACCGCCGGGCGCCGGGATGGTGGCCAGCACCTGGCCGGTATCGGGGTCGATCTTCTGTATCAGGTCGTTGGCAAGCTGGAAGAAATGCTGGCCGTCATAAGCGGTGCCGGCATGTGCCGCGACATCGATCGAGCGCAGCGCCTGCCCGCTTTCCGGATCGAAGGCGTTCAGCTTCTCGCCCGAGGCAAACCAGACGTTGTTGCCGTCAAAGCTCACCCCATGCACCCTCTCAACATCGGCAAAGGGTCCGTATTCGCGCAGGATTTCGGCTTCTGAATGTTTCATGTCTTTATCCTCACGAGATGATCTGATGTGCCTTACTAACCACTCGGCAATGGCGCCGGGAGTAACAAGGTGGTCGTGAATCCGGCCACCGGCGGCGTCATCCAGCGGCGCGCCCGGCCGTGACCGAAAAACTGCACCTTGCCGGCCTCGCCAAGCTGCTCCAGCGCCCGCTGCACGCTGCGCTGGCCGGTACCGAGCGCCAGCGCCAGCGCCGAACTCGCCCAGGATTCACCATCGGCAAGGAAGGCCAGCACTGCCGCGTGCCGCTCCTCGATCGGCCGGGCCAGCACCAGCACCTCGCGTCCGTGGCGCGGCGCCAGCGCGAAGCCCTCCCTGGTCGCGCCGATGTCGGCCAGCCCGCGCAATTCGGCGCGCAGCCGGCCGATCTCGACCCGCAGCCGCGCCCGGTGCGATTCATCGGCGTGCCTGCCGCCGAAGGCTTCAGCGATCAGCCTCGCCCTCGACACATCGCCTGGCCACGCTTCGGCGAGCGTACGGGCCAGCGCAAACAGCACCGGGCGCGTTGCCAGCGAGACCGTTTTCTCCTGTTGGCGCACGACGTAGCGAAAGCTATCGACCAGCAGCGCCGGCGACGCCTGCAACGCCTCGACGTCCTCAAGCAGCAACGGGCGCTGATTGCCAGCCGCGATCAGCCGCGCCGCCGGCGTGTCCAGCGCCAGGAAAGCGCTGTCGACCTCTGCCATCAGGCCCGGAATGCCGGCCCGGCGGGCGGCGTGGCGTGCCCACTCCAACGCCCTGCGCGCCGGCTTCGTCTTGAGGCGCCGCATCGCGATGCCGGCAACGGCGAGCTCGTGCGCGGCCCTCGAGGCCGGCGGAAGCGGCATCGGATCGAGCCCGGCCAGCACATCTTCAGCCTCATCGAGACGGCCGATCAGCAGCAGACGCCGCACCTTGAGGTGGCCGGCATGCGCGGCGTTCAGCCGGTCGCCATGCTTTTCCAGCGTCGCCCGCGCCGCATCCAAAGCCTTGGCGGGCCAGCCGAGGTCACGCGAAACCAGCGCGATCTCGGCCTCGGCGACGACGCATCTGGCGCGCGCCACCGCCTCTTTGGGGCCGAAGCCACGCGCGGCACGCCGCAGCAGCGCCTTGGCGCGATCAAGATCGCCGAGCTGCGCCATCGCGATGCCGCGCAGCGCCAGCGCCGGCGCATCCTCACGCAAGGCAACGCGGTCCAGCGCGCCGAGCGGATCGCCTCCGGCCAGCGCCAGTGCCGCGGCGGTGATCAGCGAATCCATTCAAATCCCGTCACACTTGTAACTCCCACCCCCAGCGCTCAGCGCCCTAACTTAAGTCATGGCCGCCAACCAGCAAGCCGTATCGGCAGCGGCACAACAAGGGAGAACCACGCGATGAACGACACTGTCGGGGGCACCGAGCGGATGCGCCACCCCTGCTGCGGCGGGCCGGCTCTTTCAAATCCCGTCACACTTGTAACTCCCACCCCCGCGATTGACCGCCCTATTCTAGCTCACGGCAAGCAACCACACGTCGCAACAGCGCGACAACAGACTGGCAAAGGAGACGACCAATGACCAAGCACATCGCAATGAAGACCCCGCCGATCGTTTCGCAGCAGGACTGGGAAGCCGCCCGCGAACAGATGCTGGTGAAGGAAAAGGCAACGCTGCGCGCCAAGGACGCATTGGCCGCCGAGCGCCGGCGCATGCCCTGGATGGAAGTGGACAAGGCCTATGTGTTCGAGGGGCCGAACGGCAAAGCGAGCCTGCTCGATCTGTTCGAAGGCCGCCGCCAGTTGATCGTCTATCGCGCCTTCTTCGAGCCCGGCGTGCATGGCTGGCCCGATCACGCGTGCCGCGGCTGTTCCCTTGGCGCCGACCAGGTCGGCCACCTCGCCCATCTCAATGCCCGCGACACCACGCTTGCCTACGCTTCACGTGCCCCGCAGGCCGACATTGCGCGGCTGAAGCAGCGGATGGGCTGGGAGATGCCGTGGTACACAATCACCGACAGTTTCGACAAGGACTTCGGCGTCGACGAATGGCACGGCCACAACGTCTTCATCCGTGACGGCGACCGCATCTTCCGCACCTACTTGATCAACAGCCGCGGCGACGAGGCGATGGGCACCGTCTGGAGCTATCTCGACGCGACGCCGCTCGGCCGCCAGGAAATTTGGGAGGATTCGCCCGAAGGCTATCCGCAGACCCCGCTCTACTCCTGGTGGAACTGGCACGACAATTACGACGCCGGGGCCGACAAGAAATGGGAAGAAGTGTCTGCTGCCGGCGAGGCTGCATTCCGCGACAAGGGCGAGCAGTAACGGTTGTCCAGCCTGGGTTCCTCTCCCCGCTCCGTGAGGAGAGGAACCAGTCGTGGCTGGCATAATCATCAGGGATCAAGACCATGAGCGATATCCACACAGGTGCCGGCAGCGCGATCCCGGAAGCCACCACCCTCGGGCTGGCCGACTGGCTTTGCCTTGCCGCGGCACCGACCTTCGCCGTGATGGCGCTGCTCACCTGCATCTTCAGCGGCGATGCGGCCATGCAGTGCATGGGCACCAACGCCTCGCCGCTCACGGGCATGGCCGCGATGTATCTGCTGATGAGCGCATTCCATCTGGCGCCCTGGCTGCGGGTGATTTCCGGCAGGCAGGTCCGCTAGGCGCAGCGCGCCGTTCCAATTCCAAACACCCCACACATCGGAGAAGACAATGAGACTGGTCAGGCTGAGAGCGCCGGGCGGCTTGGGCAATCTCGGCCTGGTCGAGGAAGATCCGCCCCAGCCAGGGCCGGGCGAGGTGCTGGTCAGGATCCGGGCCTGCGCCTTGAACATGCGCGACGACTTTGCCGTGCAAGGCAAGATGCCTCTCGCCGACGGCCGCGTTCCGCTCTCCGACGGCGCCGGCGAGGTGATTGCCCTTGGCGACGGTGTCGATGCACTCAAGCCCGGAGACAGCGTCGTCAGCGTCTTCTATCCCTGGTGGCTGGGCGGCGACATGACGCCCTCGACCCGGCGCGATATTCCGGGAGACAGTTTCGACGGCTTCGCCAGCGAGTATGTCTGCATGCCGGCGCACGCTTTCACCAGGGCACCGGCAGGTTATACGCATGTCGAGGCGGCGTCGCTCACCTGCACCGGCGTTACTGCCTGGCGCGGCCTGGTTGTGTGCGGCAAGGTGAAGCCGGGCGACGCGGTGCTGGTCCTCGGTTCGGGCAGCGTATCGCTGTTCGCGCTGCAATTCGCCAAAGCCGCCGGCGCCCGGGTCATCGCCACCTCATCCGACGAGCAGAAGCTGGAGCGGCTCAAGCGCCTCGGAGCCGACGCCATCATCAACTACAAGTCCGTCCCGGACTGGGGCCGCAAGGCCAGGGATTTGACCGACGGACGCGGCGTCGATCACGTGATCGAGGTCGGCGGACCCGCCACGCTGGCGCAGTCCATTGCGGCCTGCAGAACGGGCGGGCATATCGCGCTGGTCGGCGTCCTGACCGGCTTTGCGGCGGAAGTGTCTATCCCCGCCCTGTTTTCCAACCAGATCCGCATCAGCGGCATTTCCATCGGCAGCCGGGTCGACCAGGAGGATATGATCCGCGCGATAGAGTCCAACAGGCTGAAACCCGTCATAGACCGCCACTTTCCGCTGCAGGACATCGCCACCGCCTTCGCGCACTACGAAACCCAAAAGCATTTCGGCAAGGTCTGCCTTGAAGTTTGAGCGCTCTCCACCAGCAGCCGTCGGGTCCGTGCCTTCGTCGTGATTCTGCCTAGGTCGCGATGTCGTTGACCGGCAGCAGGGGCTTGGGAAGGTCGGCCTCACCGAGCCCGCTGCGCAACTCGATCTCGATGTCGCGGCATATCTGCGAGATCGGAACGTCGTTGGCGTTGCCCTCGAATGGGTTGGCGCTGCTTTCGCCGACCTGGTCGAGGGACATGTATGCCCAGCCCAGCAGCGTGCTGAACGGGATCGTCAGCCAGATTGCGATCGACCCGAGCGCGCCACCCAGTTTGCCCATATCGGCAAAGACGGGAACGACCCCGAATGGCAGCAGCGTGCAGAAGATCATCACGAACATCGAACTGACGATGGCGTATTGCCTGGGATAGGGATTGTTCTTGATGCGATCGCAGCGCGCCTGCTGGTCATGGAAGTCGCGGATCAGCTTGGTCAGTTCGCCATAGATCTGGGGAGGAAGCTTTGTGTCCTTGAACAGCGCATTGACCTGGGCAGATTGCAGTTCGAGCAGGGCTATCGCCGGCTGGGGCGATTTCAGGACGTCCTCGGCCTGTTCGGCGAGCAGTGGAGCCAGCTCGTTGGCGACCGAGCTCGCATCCTCGTGGATACGGTAGCGCCGCCGGTATTCGATATTGGCGGCCCGCGCCATGGATTCCCATGGCATCGGCCGGCGCAGAGAAAAACGCAATGCCGTCATCCAGGCGATGTGGCGATAGATGAGCTGTCTGGCCGTCGGCGCGTCGAGGAAATCCCTGCAGAAATTGGACCACAACCGGCTGCTGGCCGTAATTTGCGTAAAAGCCTGCAGCGCGTCGCTGCTGCGGGTGAACACCTGCGAATTCTTGAACCCGGCAACGAGTGATACGGTGGTGCCAAGCACCAGCACCACCGACCATGGCACCGAGAACCCGGCGATGCCCGGAAAACGGTAGGCCGCCACGGCCAGTCCGCTCACCACCACCATGTAGATGACGCTGCGCCGCGACCAGAGCGCGAAATCCACTATTTTGTAGGAACGGCCTACATACATCGGGTCCCCTCAACTTATCGACAGCTGTGGTTTTGCACGGCCGGAATCTCGTCGCCTCATTGTGCCTTTGCAGCCCCGAACCGCAACCCGTCCATCAACAGCTTGACCAGCCGGCGCGAGCGGTCGCGCCATTCGGGGGTGTCGGGCGCTGAATAGATGCCGCCCAGCGCGTGCAGCACGTCGGAAGCGTCGACGTCGCCGCGGATGGTGCCGTCGGCCACGGCCGACTCGACCAGTCGTCGCAAGGCTTGCGACACCCGGCCGAACGTTTCGGAAAACAACGTCGAATTGGTGGTGAGCACAATGCGCAGGCTGGTCGCCAGGCCGCGCTTGGTGGCGATGTAGTCGACGAAGCGCTGCATCCACTGTTCCAGCGCGACATCGGACGGATGTTTTTGGGCAAGTTCGCCGGCGGCCGCGCACAGCGCTTCCACCTCACGACGATAGACCACCTCGACCAGATGCTCGCGCGTCGGGAAATGCCGGTAGAGCGTGCCGATGCCGACGCCGGCGCGGCGCGCGATCTCCTCCAGCGAGCCATCGATGCCGCGCTCGGCAAAGACTGACACCGCCACCTCGACCAGCCGGTCGCGGTTGCGCCGCGCATCGGCGCGCAGCGGCTTTGCGTCTACGGCCTCGGCCTTCTGTTCAGCAATGGCGGACGGCTCGCTGGCCAATTTTTTCTCCACATCGTGTCAGGGGGCTTGAACCCGGCCGGGTCAGCCACCACGTAATAAACGGAGGCGCCTCCGTTTTAGTGGAGCACCTTTATCATATAATCAGGGGAACCGGTATGTCACGTCTTTCGAACACGCAAGCCGACATCTCCCCTGCCCGCCTGCCTCGCGGGAGACCCGCTGCCATCTCCGCTTTCGCCGTCAAGACCTGACCGAACGGTTACCTTGCCCTTCTGCGGCAAGGCACCAGTTCAATCCCATCCGCGTCAAGCAACTGGAGCCAGACGCCCATGACCAGCCTTCCCATCACCCTCACCATCAACGGACACAAACACGAACTGGAGGTCGATCCACGCGTAACCCTGCTCGACCTGCTTCGCGAGCGGCTCGATCTCACGGGCACCAAGAAGGGCTGCGATCGCGGCCAGTGCGGCGCCTGCACGGTGCTGGTCGACGGCAAGCGCATCAACTCGTGCCTGGCGCTGGCGGTCAGCCATGACGGCGCCCAAGTCTTGACCATCGAAGGCGTCGCCCACGGCGAGGAACTGCATCCTGTGCAGGCCGCCTTCATCGCCCATGACGGCTTCCAGTGCGGGTTCTGCACGCCCGGCCAGATCATGAGCACGCTCGGCCTGATCGCCGAGGGACAGGCCGGCGACGATCCCGAACGCATCCGCGAGGGGCTGAGCGGCAACATATGCCGCTGCGCGGCCTATGGCGGCATCGTTGAGGCCGTCCTGGAAGCCCAGCAACAGCTTGTCAAAGCCGACCGGAGGACCGCGGCATGAGAGACTTCGACTACATCAGGCCCGCCACCATCCCCGACGCCATCGCCGCGGCAGCCGAGCCGGGCTCGGCCTATCTCGCCGGCGGCACCAATCTGCTCGACCTGATGAAAGGCGGCATCACCAGTCCCGAGCGTATCGTCGACATTTCCCGGTTGCCGGAGCTCAACCGCATCGAACGGCTGGACGATGGTGGCCTGCGCATCGGTGCGCTGGTCCGTAATGCCGACCTTGCCTACGATCCGGCGTTCGCCAAATCCTATCCGGCGGTGGCCGAGGCGCTGCTGTCGGGCGCTTCGGCTCAGCTTCGCAACGCCGCGACCGTCGGCGGCAATCTGCTGCAGCGCACGCGCTGCAGCTATTTCTACGACACCGCCAGCGCCTGCAACAGGCGCGAGCCTGGCGCCGGCTGCGACGCGCTGGAAGGCGAGAACCGCCTGCACGCCGTGCTCGGCTGGAGCGATGCCTGCATCGCCACCCATCCGTCGGACTTCTGCGTGCCGCTGGTGGCGCTCGATGCGGTGGTCGAGATCGAGGGCAAGAAGGGCCGGCGCCATGTGACGCTGGAGGAATTCCACCGGCTTCCCGGCGAAACGCCGCAGCGGGAGAATGCACTGGAACCCGGCGACCTGATCGTGGCGGTGCGCCTGCCGGCGGAGGCGGCCTCCTTCTCCGCCAATGCCCGCTACCTGAAAGTCCGCGAACGCACCTCTTATGCTTTTGCCGTCGTATCGGCCGCGGCAGCGCTCGTCGTGGATGGCGGCAAGATCCGCGCCGCAAGGCTGGCGCTGGGCGGCGTCGCGGCCAAGCCGTGGCGGGCACGAACGGCGGAAGCCGTCCTGCTTGGCGCGGACGCCAACGAGGTGACCTTCGCCAGCGCCGCGGAGGCCGCCCTGGCCGATGCCAGCCCATCCGGCGACAATGCGTTCAAGATCGAGCTTGCCCGACGCATCGTGGTCAGGGCGCTGATGTCTGCCCAGGCGGGAACGCCCGAGCGGCTGCCAGCCCTTCCTGCCTCCCCGTTCTCGAACATTCCCGGAGCGCGCCATGACGCTTGAACTCAGCCTCAACCAGCAACCCGCCCATGCCCGGCAGGGCTCCAGCATCGGCCAGCCGCTGACCCGTCGCGACGGCTTTCTGAAAGTCACCGGAGCCGCGCGCTATGCCGCCGACAACCATCCGCCCGGCATGCTTTACGCCGTGCTCGCTGTCTCTAGCATCGCGCGCGGCCGCGTTGCCGCGCTGGATATCGAGGCGGCCAAGGCGCACCAGGGCGTGGTCGAGGTGATGACGCCCAAGAACCGGCCGGCGCTCGCCGCCGATCCGGATGCCAAGGACCATCCCTTCATGTTCCGGCTCGACCTGCTGCAAAACGATCAGGTCCGCTACCCCAACCAGAGCATCGCCGTGGTGATCGCCGAGACGCTGGAGGCGGCGACCGAGGGGGCGGCGCTGCTGTCGCCGCGCTATGAAGTGCTGCCGGCGCGCGTTGGCCTCGACGGCGCTGAAAGCTTCGTGCCGCGCGGTGTCGGTGTCGGCGGTCCGGCGGTGGAGCACAAGGGCGATGTCGAGGCCGGCCTCAAATCCGCAAAGACGCGGATAGAGGCCACCTACGAGACGCCGGCCCAGTACCACAACGCTATGGAGCCGCATGCGATCGTCGTCGCCTGGGATGGCGACACACTGTCGATCGACACGCCGAGTCAGGGCCTTGCCATGGCGCAGGGCCGCATCGCCGGCCTGTTCGGCATCGCGCCGGAAAACGTCCACATCCGGAGCCCGTTCCTGGGTGGCGGCTTTGGCTCGAAAGGCATGATCTCCGGGCCGCAGGTGCTCGGCATTCTGGCGGCGCGCCTCGTCGGCCGTCCGGTCAAGCTGGTGCTGCGGCGTGAGCAGATGTACGGCCCGGTCGGCCACCGTGCGCCGACGCGCCAGACGCTGCGCATGGGCATGGATGGCGAAGGGCGGCTGACGGCACTCGACCATCACGCCAAGACTGCGTCGAGCACGTTCGACGATTTCTTCGAACCGGCGGCGGATGCCTCGCACACGCTCTATGCCAGCCCGGCCATCGCCACCTCGCACGATGCGGTGCGGTTGGACACCGGTACGCCGCTGTTCATGCGGGCGCCCGGCGAAGCCACCGGCTCGATCGCACTCGAAAGCGCCATCGATGAGGCGGCACACGCTTGCGGCATGGACCCGCTGGAGTTCCGGCTGCGGAACTATGCCGAGGTCGAGCCGATGACCGGCAAGCCGTTTTCCTCCAAGGCGCTGCGCGAGTGCTACAGGCAAGCGGCCGAGACGTTCGGCTGGGCGAGCCGCCCGCTTCAGCCTCGGCTGATGCGCGACGCCGACGGTTTCCTCACCGGCTGGGGCATGGGCACGGCGACCTTTCCAGCGCTCATGTTCCAGGCCGAAGCGCGTGCGGTGCTGAGGGCCGATGGCAGCGGCCTGATGGAGACCGGCGCGCAGGACATGGGGCAAGGCGCCTGGACCGCCTTCGCCCAGATCGCGGCCGACGGACTGGGACTGGATATCGACCAGGTCGATTTCAGGGCCGGCAGTTCCGACCTGCCCAATGCAGGCATTGCCGGCGGCTCCGGCCACACGGCGACGGCCGGCATGGCGATCCACAATGCGGGTGCCGCCGTCATCGCCAGGCTTGCCGATCTCGCCACCGGCAACGAGGCCTCGCCGCTGTTCGGCGCCGGCAATGAAGGCGTGCTGGCGCGCGGCGGCCACCTCTATCGGCGCGACGATGAAAGCCGCGGTGAAAGCTATGCCGAGATCCTCAAGCGCGCGGGCCTCACCGAGATCGAGGGCCATGGCAAAGGCGCTCCCGACCCGGCATCCCAGGAGACCTATGCCAAGCACGCGCACGGCGCCGTGTTTGCCGAGGTGAAGGTCGATCCGGATTTCGGCCAGATCCGCGTCACAAGGCTGGTCGGCGCGTTCGCCGCCGGGCGGATCATCAATCCCAGGCTGGTGCGCAGCCAGTATTATGGCGGCATGATCTGGGGCGTCTCGTTCGCGCTGAATGAGGAAGCCATCACCGACCGGCGCTCGGGCCGGATCCAGAATGCCAACCTCGCCGAATATCATGTCCCGGTGAATGCCGACGTTCCGTCGGTCGAGGCGCTGCTGGTCCACGAGGACGACCCTCATGTCAACGCGCTCGGCATCAAGGGCGTTGGCGAAATCGGCATCACCGGCACGGCCGGCGCCGTCGCCAATGCAGTCTGGCATGCGACCGGCGTGCGGCCGCGGCGCTTTCCGATCCGCATCGAGGACCTGCTGGGGTGAGGAGTGGTCCGCGTAGCGGACGGGAAGCCAATTGCTTGGCTCCCGTCCGACGAACGGTGAAAGCCCGGTCCGCCTTCGGGCGGATCAAAAGGTCCAGTGGACCTTTTTAAGGGGCTGAACGCCCGAAGGACAGGGAGCGGCAGCGAAGGGCCGCACAGCCGGCGCGAGGTCCCGCCGGCCCAACATGAGTCAACCGACTTCGCGTCAAGCACTGGAGCCAGACGCCCATGACCAAAACAACGATCCCAGTTCATCTCGATATCAACGGTCATCATCACGATCTGCAACTCGAGCCGCGCGTCACGCTGCTCGACGCCTTGCGCGACCGGCTCGGCCTGACCGGCACCAAGAAGGGCTGCGACCACGGCCAGTGCGGCGCCTGCACCGTGCATATCGACGGCGAGCGTGTACTGGCTTGCCTGACGCTGGCCGCTCAGGTCGAGGGCCGCACCGTCACCACCATAGAGGGGCTTGCACGGGAGGGCGAAATGCATCCCGTGCAGGCTGCCTTCCTTGAGCACGACGCTTTCCAGTGCGGCTATTGCACGCCGGGCCAGATCATGTCGGCGGTCGCTTGCATCCGGGAAGGCCATGCCGGCTCCGACGACGAGATCCGCGAATACATGGCCGGCAATCTCTGCCGCTGCGGCGCCTATCCGCACATCGTCGCCGCCATTCGCCAAGCCGCCTTGGAGGTCGCATCATGAGGGACCTTTCCTATTTTCGCGCCAGCTCGGTCGATGCGGCACGCCAGGCGGCCGCCCTGCCCGGCGCCATGCTCTTGGCCGGCGGCACCACGCTGATCGATCTCGCCAAATGCGGCGTCGCCGAGCCCGAGACACTGGTCGACATCGCTCATCTCAAGGGATTGGACAGCATCGAGGTGGACGAACGCGGCGCCACCATCGGCGCGCTGGCCAGGATGAGCCATGTCGCCGACCATGCCGACATCAAGAGCCGCTTTCCTGCGGTGTCGGAAGCCCTGTGGCAGGCGGCTTCCGCGCAGATCCGCAACATGGCGACCATCGGCGGCAATCTGATGCAGCGCACGCGCTGCCCCTATTTCCGCGATCCCGCGAATTTCCCTGCCTGCAACAAGCGTGAGCCCGGCTCTGGCTGTTCGGCGATCGGCGGCGTTACCCGTGGCCATGCCGTACTCGGCACCAGCGAGGCCTGCATCGCCATGTATCCGGGTGACCTGGCCGTGGCGCTGGTCGCCTTCGATGCGATCGTGCATCTGGGCGAGCGCCAGATCCCGGTCGACGACTTTTTCCTGCTGCCCGGCACCACGCCGGATAGGGAACATGCGATTGAACCGGGCGAGATGATCACCGCCATTGAAATCCCCGGCTCGGCCGTTGCCCGGCGGTCGACCTACCTGAAAATCCGCGACCGGCAATCCTATGAGTTTGCCGCCGCGAGCGCGGCGGTCGGTATCGAGTTCGAACCTGACGGCCGAACGATCCGCGATTTGTGCGTCGCACTCGGCGGTGTCGCGACGAAACCATGGCGGGCGCGGACCGTGGAAGACGCGCTGAAGGGCAAGGCGCTGGAGCCGGAAACCGTGCGGTCCGCCAGCCTGCTCGCTGTCGAAGGCGCCGTCGACCATGGCGCCAACCACTACAAGATCGAGCTCGCGCCGCGCGTCGTCGCGCGCGCCATCCTCAAATTGGGAGAAACGGCATGACCGTTCACATCGCAAGCACCGTTCACGTCGGAAGACACGGCGATGCGTCCGACGGCGCTTTTGCCGAAGCCGTCGGCGGCCGGCTGTCGCGCGTCGACGGCCCGGCCAAGATCACGGGTGCGGCCAAATACGCCGTCGAGCAGCAGCTCGAAGGCCTCGCCTACGCCGTACTGGTCGAGAGCACGATTGCATCCGGCAAGGTGCGCGCGATCGACACCAAGGCCGCCGAGGCGGCGCCCGGCGTGCTGCAGGTGCTGACGCCGGACACCATCATCAGCCTGAGGACCGCGGCGGACTGGTTCGGCACACCGCCGCCCGACAAGCCCTATTGCCCGCTTGCGCGCGACATCACTTTTTCGGGCCAGCATGTCGCCGCTGTCGTCGCCGAGACCTTCGAACAGGCGGTGGCGGCGGCAGCACTGGTCAAGGTCAGCTATGACGAGACGCCTGCCATCGTCGACCTCAGCGATGCCAAGGCCGGCGACGGCATCCCGATCGACGCCATGACCAAGGAATGGGGCGATGCGCAAGGTGCGTTCGCGTCGGCACCGGTCCGCATCTGCGCCGCCTACAACACGCCGCGCGAATACCAGGCGCCGATAGAGCCGCATGGGCTGATCGCGCGCTGGGAAGGCGATAAGCTCACAGTATGGGAGCCGAGCCAGTGGCTGGACGGGATGGCGCGCACCTATGCCGAATGGTTCGGCGTGCCGTTCGAGAATGTGCGGCTGGTCTCGCCCTATATTGGCGGTGGCTTCGGCTCCAAGGCGCTGGCGCTCAGCCATGGCGCGGTGGCCGCATGTGCCGCCAGAATGCTTGGCCGGCCGGTGCGCCTGGTGATGACGCGGCCGCAGACCTTCACCGGCTATGGTGGCCGCGCGGCGACGCGCCAGACGGTGACGATTGGCGCCGACGCGCAAGGAAAAATCCAGTCGATCGTGCATCGTGGCATCAACGAGACGTCGATGGACGGCATGTGGGTCGAGCCGCTCGGATCGGTCACCTCGATCATGTACGCGACGCCGAATTTCTCCTCCAGGCAGAATGTCGTGCGGGTGAATTCGGTAGTGCCGGGTGCCATGCGCGCGCCGGGCGAAAACCCCTCTGCGTTCGGCATCGAAAGCGCCATCGACGAGCTCTCTTACGAGGTCGGCATCGATCCGCTGGAAATCCGGCTCCGGAACTATGCCGAGCAGGATCCGCATGCCAAGAAAGCCTGGTCGACCAGACAGTTGCGCGAGGCTTTTGCCGCAGGCGCGGAGCGCTTCGGCTGGGCCAGGCGCTCGCCCGAACCGCGCTCGATGCGCGACGGCAACCAGCTGATCGGCTGGGGAGTCGCGGCCGGCACCTATCCGGTTCGGCGCGCCTATGGCGAGGCGATCGTGCGTATCCTGGCGGACGGCTCGGTCGAGGTCGAGAGCTCCTCGATCGACATGGGCCAGGGCACGTACACAATCCTGGCGCAAACCGCCGCCGAGACGGTCGGCGTGCGAGCCGACGACGTGGTGGTGAAGCTCGGCGACTCCCGTTTCCCCCGCGCCGGCGTCACCGGCGGTTCGCGGCTTGCCGGCGTCATGACGGGTGCGGTCTACAAGGCGGCGACCTCGGCGCTCGACCAGCTGATCGGCCTCGCCATCAGCGATCCGCGCTCGCCCTTCCATGCGCTGCAGGCCAACACCTTGGTCGTCGCCAACGGCCGCATCGCCTCGCCGCGCGGCGACGGCCCCGATGTCTCGATCGCCGAACTGCTCAAAAGCGTCGGCCGCGACCACATCGAAGCCACCGGCGACACCATGCCGGCCAATTCGACGCCAGAGGATCGTTACAAGAACTACACCACCATCGCCATGTCGGTGCCGCACACCGAGGGCGACTATTCCCGCCACTCCTGGTGCGCGCATTTCATCGAGGTGCGGGTCGACGAGGACTTCGGCACGGTGCGCGTGTCACGCGTGGTGTCGGCACTGGATTCGGGCCGGCTCTACAATCCCAAGCTGGCCGAAAGCCAGTGGAAGGGTGGCATCATCATGGGCATCGGCCAGGCACTGCTGGAAGAAGGCATCGTCGACCGCCGCCACGGCCGCATCGTCAACAACAACCTCGCCGATTACCTCGTGCCGACCAACGCCGACATCCCCGACATTGAAGTGATCTCGGTCGGCATCCCCGACCTGCATTCCTCGCCGCTCGGCGGCAAGGGCGTCGGCGAACTGGCCATTGTCGGCGTGGCGCCGGCGATTGCCAACGCGGTGTTCCATGCGACGGGAAAGAGGATCAGGGATCTGCCGATCACACTGGAGAAGCTAATCTGAGGGCGGTGGCTGATCTCCCACTCGAGGGAGATGTCGCCAGAGGCAACAGAGGGGGTCGCCGCGTGTAGAGCGCCGACCCCGTCTGCGGCAGCAGGCCGAGCCCCGCCGCCCCTGGCCTGCCGGCCATCTCCCGAGGGAGATTTGTAGCACCAGCAATCAGAACTTGTAGCTGAGCCCGACCCGGATATCCTGCGTCTGGAGGTCGACATGGGTTTCCGTGGGCAGGCCGGCGGCCACCGAGAGGTCCTGGCTGCCGAAATCCGAGTAGCGATATTCGGCTCGAGCGATCCACTTGTCGGTGAAGGCGTGCTCGATGCCGGCGCCAACGGTCCAGCCGACATGGCTGTCGCTGTGGAGCGTTACTTCGGCGGCAGGGCCACCGGCGCTGACCGCAATAAGCTCATACTTGGCCGCGGCGACGCCGGCAGTGATGTAGGGCAAGGTCCGATCGAAAGCATAGCCGGCCCGCAGCCGCGCCGACCCCGACCATTTGAGTTCGCTCTTGAGCAAGGTGGTGACACCGCCGCCGCCGGCGTCGAGGGCCGTCAGCCCATCTATATTGCTGTACACAATGTCGGCCTCGGCGCCGATCACGAAGCTGTTCTCCATCTGGTAATTGGCGCCGATATGAACACCGCCGATAAATCCGTTCGGATCGGTGGAGACATTGAGATCGGTGGCCCCGCCCAGTCCGCCGCCGGCGATGAACAGATTGGATTTCCCGGCCGCGTAGCCGATGTCGACGCCGGCATAGAGTCCGGACCAGTCGTAGGTGGAGGCAACAGGCGAAACCTCATTGATATCAGCCGCACACGCCATACCGAGCGGCGCGAGAATCAAGGCCGTTGCGAGAAGAAGAGTTTTCATTGTTGTCTACCGCCCCAAGAATGTTGTGGTCCCCGCCGCGAATGCCTCGCGGAGATCCGGTGTTGTCGCCGCCCCGATGTCGCATTGTCCGTCGGACGTGTCTTGGGCTGGGCCGCACGCGAATTGTCCTGAAATGCAATGCCACGCTTTTTCGGCCGGTGTGGCCATTCAGCCTCAGTCGAATCACACCAGCTGGCACTGCCCAGCGCGGAGCCTGACGGCAACCATTCCCGCTACGGCTGGCGCGCGTTCATCGAGGTGCGCGTCGACGAGGATGTTGGGTCCCCGGCGATCGGCGCCCTTCACTGAGCTGCCAGCGGCGTGCCTATGTCCGAAACGAGTTTGACGAGATCGGCTTGGCGTCTCGTGCCGGTTTTGGCGAAGATGCGGTTGAGGTGGGTCTTCAAAGTGTTTTCGCCGACACCGAGCGCCAGCGCGCTCTTCGACGCGGACAATCCGCTGCCGATGCGCAGCAGGACCCGCGCCTCCGCGGGCGTAAGGTCGAACAGAGTGGCGAGAACGGCTTCCGGGAGTGGAGAAGAAGACGTCGTGGTCGAAACGAAGACGGCGGCACATGCGGGCCGGAAAGCAGCGCGAGCGGTTCCTTCGGTCAACGGCAATATATAGGCGACGGCGGGCGGCTGACCTGGGGCCGAAATGGGCAGGCCTATACCGCGGGAGCCAAGCGAGGTATCCGCGCTCGCGGCACTGGCGATTGCATCCAGCAGGGCGCGGGCCACCGCCGAATTCTGCACCTGGAGCAGACCGTTCCTGGAAAAAATGGGCCCTTGCAGCGAAAACATCCGTTCGGCAGCCCCATTCGCATGGAGGATTGCTCCGTTGGCGCCGGTAAGCACGACAGGCACGGCGAGATGATCGAGCGCCTGGCGGTAAAGGTCGGCGGTAACGCGAGCCTGATCGAGCAGATCTCCAATCAGCGACGCACGGCGCAGGTGCGGCGAGAGCAATGCCAGGAAGCGCTGTTCTTCAGCTGATATGATTCCCCTGTCGGCCCGCGTAGTGCAGCCCATGAGCCCGATCCGGTCCGGCGTATGGACGAATTTGGTGATGCAGGCTTCGCGCAATCCCTGCGGTTTGGCCCAATTCTGGAAAAATGGCGTCTGCTGGAGTTCGGCTTCGCTCATATGCGACAGCGTCGCAACGGGTGTGTCGATGTCGCCGACAACCGCGGCCTTCAGTCCGGGAACTGCGTCAAAGTCATAGTCCTCCTGGAGCACGCGCATTTGCACGGGATCCCAGGGCGATTGGGCCGCGAAGCGGCCATGATTGCCGGCAGTGCTGGCAAGCGCGACGGTGGTATAGGCTGCGTCTACAGCCTCCGTGATCCGGATCATTACCCCGGCCCAGCCTTCCGGATTCAAAACGCAATCGTAGATATCGCCGATGATCGACGAAAGGACTTCGCTGCTCAGTCTCTCCACCACGCCCCCAGTTTCCTGACGTGCCCACCTCCCCGGATGGGCGGGCCGCCGTTCGTTGTAAAAGAGGCAATCTCACCTCGGAGGATTTGCCGCGTCATACTTTCGGGTGACGCCATGCGTGATCATGCTGGATTATATATCTAATTCGATCAGTTGAACGCCAAACGATCAATGTTCCAGGATCAGGAAACATTTCGTTTCGATATTCTCTGAAGCTGTGGGTATCGGGGTGTTCCATTGTCACGAAAGACGGTGTTTTCATCGGCTCAACTGCCGTCGCATCTCAATGATCGCGATCGATTTTCCCTCTGGCAAGACATCCATGTCGCGCAGATATGGTCGGTCGAATACGGCATGTCGGACAACCTGCCTTTCGAAGCTGCGATCGAAGCCACAGCTGTCGGATCACTGGTTCTTGGCCAGATGTCCGGAACGATCAAGCATGCGACGAGGAACGCGAGCAATATCGCCGATGACGGCAACGGCGGTTATCTCCTGCTGATCAACAAATCCGACACACTGTTGACCGGCGTCCAGGCCGGCCGCGACTATGATGTCGGGCAGGGAGAAGCGGTGCTGGTCACAGCATCGGAAGCGCTGAAAATGGCCGGCGCCGACAGCAATGTGTGGACAAACGTGGCGGTCCCGCGCAGCGTCCTCGCACGGGCCTTCCCGCAGATCGACGACAGGCTGGCGTTGAAGATCGGCGCCGAGAACGAAGCTCTCGATCTTCTCAAGCGTTATTGCCAACTTCTTGAAACCGGCCGCCCTCTCATCTCGCCCGATCTGATTGCGCACGCAACGGAAACGATCGTCGATCTGATCGGCCTGGTGACAGGCGCCAAGGGTGAGGTTGCCGAACTGGCCGGCTTGCGCGGTCTGCGGGCAGCCAGGTTGCAAGCGGTCCTGGTGAAGATCGCGGACAATTTCGCCAAGCCCGGCATCTCGGCGCAAGGCGTCGCACAGGAACTCGGCCTGTCGGCGCGCTATGTTCACAATCTTTTGCAGAAGTCGGGTATCAGCTTCTCCGAGCGCGTTCTCGAACTGCGCCTGCAGACGGCCCACAAAATGCTTTCGCAGAGACAGAATGGCGAGATGCGCGTCAGCGAAATTGCCATGACCAGTGGCTTCAGCGATGTGTCGTACTTCAATCGCTGCTTTCGCCGCCGCTTCGGCTACACGCCGACGAGCGCCAGATAGAACCGGATACCCGGAAACCTACACACGACTCGATTCCGATTACCTCTCCGTCAAAAGCCGAGATCCGGCGGCGATCAATGGCGCCTCCGAATGCAATGGCCGATCGACGGCTTAAGCGAAACGGGCGGATCTGCGGCGCTGACCAGCGCGAATTCAACCACCGACGCCACCTTCATCACGCTCAGCCTGCGTGCTTCCACCGATTTGGGCCTCGGCGAATCAAGGCGACGGCGCGCGGCATGCTCGGCTGACGCCATGCCTTCGGTGATGTCACGCCGACCTCGACGTTCGCTTTTGCCGGCGGCGATCTCTTCACCATCGCCGGCGAATGTCCTGCAAAGCGCGAAGCGCGCGCGATGATCCAGATGCGACGGCAAATCCGCCGATGAGAAGACGTTCTTTTGCAAGGGACGACCGGCCTTTTCCACAATCGCAGTCTTCATTTCGACACGCACCGTATTGGACCAGATCACGATCTGTCCAGGGCCGGAAATACTTGTGCGCCAGGTGACAACTTCAGTGCCACCCTGGACAAGGGTTGACTTAAGTTTTTTAGATTTGGCCGGTTGATTCCAGAAATAAAACACCGCCCTCGCAACTGAACCACTCCCGTACGACGTTCAGCGATTCGAAATCGAAATTTGAGAAGCTCACAGTGACGTCTGCACGATAGCGTTGCTAGTTATTCCTCGAAGAAGAGTTTGGAATGGAACGTTTTGTATTTGGTATTTTTCTCAGGTACTCAGTTGACATAACTCCAAGCATCACATTAGAGATTTCTATCAGGCAAGTCCGCCCCGGACTGATCCGGGGTCGCATGAATTGGCTGCGAGGGGCAAATCATGGGGCGTGTTCAAGATTCCGCCGGTCTTAGGCCTTCGGACCTAAGCCAGACCCCCCCGAATTCAGCCCGACAGAGCAACCTGCGTTCACAGGCGAGCCAGCTTGCGCTGCGATCCGCCATCGGGATTGCTGCGGCCGCGGGCGTGAGTCTGCTGGCGTCCGGCCAAGCCTGGGCGGATTGTCTCGTCGGTGCCGTCACTGTCCAATGCGACACGACCTCCACCACCGACACGACATTTCCCGCTGACGCACCCAACGATCGCAACTATCAGAACTTGTTGCCCACACCAGTCATCGTCACCGTCGATCCGGGAACGACGGTGAGCGGTTATGGCCTTGCGGTTTCCAACGCCGACACCGGCGGCGTCACCGTTACCAACAATGGCACGATCAGCGTCGATGCCGGCAACACGCCGACCGCGGGCGGCACGGCGGCCCTGTCGGTCTCGGCGGCTGGCGGCGCCATCACCTACACGGGTGGAAACATCATCAACCATGGCGCCGGCAACGCGTTCGATGTGACGCAGACCGGCGGTGTCGGCTCGATAGACATTAACGTCTCCGGCAATATCTTTTCGGCGGCAGGCGAAGGTATTACTGTCCGCGACGTCGCGACCAGCACCGGCATTTCGGTGACCACAAACGCGGTGACCGCACTCACCGCAGGCAAGGATGCCATCGACGTCCAGACCCAGTCGTTGACAGGCAATATCACGGAGGTCGCCAACGGCGACATCAAGGCGGGCAACGCCGGCATGGTGGCCGCGATCCTCAACGCCTCGGGGACCGGCAACATCGACGTGACCGCCAACGGCTCCATCGACGCCCGGTTCGGCATCGACGCCGAGAACTTCGGATCGGGCTCGACCACGGTGACCACGGTCGGTCCGGTCACCGCGACCAGCGGCAACGGCATCTATGCGCAGTCGGCCGGCGCCGCCGTCACGGTGACGGCGGGCGACGTGACGTCCACCGGCAACACGGCCATCATCGCCCAGCAGACCAAGGCAGCGGGCTCGGGTGCGGTCAACGTGACCGCGGGCAACGTCTCGGGCACGACCGGTATCCGCACCCTCAACAACGGCACGGGCGCGATCGGCATCATCACCAACGGCACGGTCGAAGGCGATATCGCCGCGATTTCGGCGCAATCGAACAGCGGCAATGCGATCGGCATCACCCTTTCCGGCGCGACGCACAACACCGCCCTGACGGCCGCGGCGCTGGCCATCACTACCTCTGATGGTGCCACGACAATTCTCAATGGCGGTGCACTGACCGGCCGGGTGGAGCTTGGCGGTTATGCCGACCTCCTGACCAACCACGCTACCTGGACAACCGGCGGCACCAGCCTGTTCGGCGCCGGCATCGACACCGTGACGAATACAGCCGCAGCCTCTCTCAGAACCGCCAGCAATGGCGCAACGCAGGAGACCACCACCTTCAGCGGGCTCGAGTTGCTGTCCAATGCCGGACGTCTCACCATGCAGGATGGCGGCGCCGGCGACCGCACGGAGCTTGCCGCCACTGTGGCTCTGGCGGCCGGTTCGACCTACGCCGTCGACATCAACGCCGCACTTCAGTCGGATCTCCTTCACACCACCGGCACTGCCACCATCACCGGCTCGACCTTGGCGGTGACGGCGCAAGGCATCACCGCCGGCCGCTACACCGTGCTGACCGCCGATCTGGGACTCACCGGCGAGTTCGCCTCTGTGACGGGGATCACCAGCACCGCGTTCCTGTCGGTGACGGATGCCTACGACTTGAACAATGCCTATCTCGATGTGCTGGTGTACGGCTTCACCGATATCGGGCTGACACCCAACCAAATCGCCACCGGCGGCGGCGCTGAAAGCCTCGGGGCCGGCAATCCTATCCATGACGCCCTTCTGGCGCTGCCGACAGCAGCTTCTGCACGCGCTGCTTTCGACCAGCTGTCTGGCGAGGTCCACGCCTCGGCCAAGGGCATGCTGGTCGAGGACAGCCGCTTCGTCCGCGACGCAGTCACCAATCGTATCATGTCCGCTTTCGGCGATGTTGGCGCGGCCGCATTGCCGGTCATGGCCTATGGCGAAGGTGGCCCCGAAATGGTCGCGGCCGACACCGACCGTTTCGCCGTCTGGGGCCAGGCCTTTGGGTCGTGGGGCAATACCGACGGCGACGGCAACGCCGCCGCCTTCGATCGTTCGACCGGCGGCCTGCTGGCCGGCGCCGACACGCTGGTGGGCGGCTGGCGCGTCGGCCTGCTCGGCGGCTACAGCCATTCGAGCTTCGACGCCGACGATCGCAACTCTTCGGGCAAGAGCGACAACTATCATCTCGGCCTCTATGGCGGCACCAACTGGGGCGCCATCGCCTTCCGCACCGGTGCCGCCTACAGCTGGAGCAGCCTTTCGACCAAACGGTCGGTTGCTTTCAACGGCTTCACGGATGGGTTGTCGGCCGACTATGATGCCGGCACCGCGCAAATGTTCGGCGAACTCGCCTACCGGGCCGATGCCGGACAATTCAAGTTCGAGCCCTTCGCCAATCTGGCCTATGTCAGCGTCCATACCGATGGCTTCACCGAAGACGGTGGCGATGCGGCACTGACCAGCGCCGGCTCGAACGATGATGCGACCTTCACCACGCTGGGCCTGCGCGGTTCGACCGATTTCGCGCTCGGCGGCATGAACGCCACGGCGCGCGGCATGCTCGGCTGGCGCCACGCGTTCGGCGACGTCACGCCGACCTCCAGCTTCGCCTTCGCCGGCGGCGATCAATTCAGCATCGCCGGCGTGCCGATCGCCAGGGATGCGGCCGTCATCGAGGCCGGTCTCGACTTCAACATGTCGGCCAACGCGACGCTCGGTGTGTCCTATTCCGGCCAGTTCGGTGGCGGCACGGTCGATCAGGGCGCCAAGGTCGATCTCGGCATCAAGTTCTGAACAGCAACGAAGCGCGCCGGCCGGACAAAGGCAACGCCCGAACGGCGGTCGGCGACGGGACCGGCTTTACGGCACGATTCCGCATATCCCTCCCACCCTACTC
>NZ_RZRV01000051.1:0-36309 GCF_004023085.1 Mesorhizobium sp. M7A.F.Ca.US.010.02.1.1
CAAGGGAATCGCAAAACCGAATTGCAGGAAAACAGCGTCCAAATACCGCTAATCCTGCAATTCCAAAGCCGCTATCCGCCTCAATCAACAGGCCAGATCAATGGCTTGCGGATAGTTCACGGCCGACCAAATCGAAAATGCAAACTTAGGCTGTTGCGCGGTATCTCCTTCCACATCATCTCTTGCGCATACCTGCATTCCAAGGTGTTTGATCCTATGCTTCGCGAGGAGCAGGTAGGTCGCGACAGCTAGGCAATGTTCCAGCTGCCCTAGCGGAGGAGTCACGATTTTCCGGCAAGCTCCGTCGGCAGACGTTCCTTTCTGGCCTTGGCAAAGGCTCGGTCGCCTTCCAGAAACGCCGCCAGCATGAAAGGGATGAGTTCTGCCACGGTTTCAGACTGACCATAGGTCTGACGGTAAAGTGCAGCATACTCCTTGAGTGTTTGGCTCAGCTCCGCGCTGACGGTAATGGTGATCTTCGAAGCTGTTCGGTCCGGAAGTTTTCCAAGTTTCAGGTCAGCCATGATAACTCCTGCTCAACTGGCGTATGGCCGCAGCACGATGTCCTTGTGCACGATGACGCGCAGTGGCCAACCTGGGCGGACGACGATGGTGGGCTGGATATTGAGGTTTTTTTCGGTGATGCGCTGGCCGGCTCGACTGGCGTTCTGCTGGGCTGATTCCCGGATCGCCTTGACCAGATCGCTCTCGTTTTCGCCGAGGCTGAATTCTGTGCCGACACCGAGCAATGTGGCAAGCGCCACTCCCTTGATCATCTGCCAAGTGTGGAAATCGACTTCGTCTTCCAGCCCTGCGTAGCCGGCGGTGTCGCTCGCGGGCAGATTGTCGATTTCGGCCGACGAGCCGTCGGGCAGCAGAATGCGCTGCCAGACCAGCAGCGCTCGCTTTTGCCCGAACGCGACGACGCTGTCGTAGACGCCGATAAGACGTGAGCCCTGCGGAATCAGCAATATGTTGCCCGTGACCGTGTCGTGCACATTTTCGGTGACTTGCGCGACGACAAGGCCCGGCAAATCGGAATTGATGCCGGTGATCAGGCTGGCGGCAATCACGCTGCCAGCCATCAGTTGATATGGCGAGATCGGCGTCTGCAGCGCATGCGGATTGTAGATCCCGCCAGTGCTCCGCTGGCTGAGAAAATCAAGCTTTCGCTGCTGATTGTTCTGGTCGCCTTCCGCCGCCGCCACCGAGGCTGACGCGCGTCCTGCTTCGGATTGGGGAAGCGCCTCAAATGGATGCTGAGCAGTTTGCACGCTCTCTCCGACATCTGTCTTTTGAGCTCGATTTTCGACGCGGAAAAGCACCCGCGATTCACGCGCTTCGATCGCCTGCTGCGCTAGACGCTGCTCCTCGGCCGAGATGTCTTGGCCCGGCACGATGCCGAGCTGGCGCTGCCGCTCGAGGATGGGGCGGCCGAGGTCGCCCGGCAAAGGTAGCCCAAGGACGGGAGGCTTCGGCTTCATGCCGGAATAGTCATGGGGAAGCGTATCGAGCCCCTCGGCGGTTGGTTTGCGCTCAGTGTTGTAGAGATCTTCCGCCTGATCCCTGATGCGAAGGGCCGGCCCCTGGAGGGCGATCATGGTAACGCCGAAGACAGCGCCGGATCCGAGCGCTGCGATCGCGATGATCACACCGCGCCTGAACCGCACCACGCGGCGGGGAGAGGCCCGAAGCTGCAGTTCCTCGGGATCCAGTTTCGGCGGGATGCCAGAGCGGGAATTTTCGATCATGAGTCCTCACCTCGCCGGCTGCCGCGAAAGAGCGAGATCCGCCGTTGCGGTTGCCTGCCGTCAATCCTGCTGATGCGGATCACCTGCTGCCGCTTGGTGCCGAGGCGAAGTTCGGCCGCGGCGAAGAGCCGATCGACGATGTAATAGTTGCCGCGCACGCGATAGTTGACGAGCTCGCTGCTCCCATCTGCGCCGACGATGAAGAGTGGTGGCGCCTCGCCCTGATCTATGCGACGAGGGAACTCAATATAGACCTTGCTGCCGTCGTCGAAGGCTCGCGTCGGTCTCCAGGGCGGTGTGTCGCCACTGATTGAGTAGCGAAAGCGAAGGTTTTCGAGCGCGATATTCGACGCGACCGGTGTAACTGCCTCGGCTTGAGCATTGCGCTGGCGAAGCGCGATGATCTGGTCTTGGCTGTAGGTCCAGGAGATTGCCGCCATTGCGGTCTTCTCGGTGCTTTGAAGCTGCAAATGATAGGTCCGCCGGTCCGTCGTAATGACGACATTGGTGGCAAGACCCGGCGCGAAGGGTTTTACCAGAACATGGGTGCGCTGATTGTCACCGGTGCCGCTTGCGGTATCGCCAATGACCCAGCGCACGGTGTCGCCAGCCGACACGGCGGTTAGTTTCTCGCCCGGCTGCAGAGCGATGTCGGTCACGCGCTCCGGCGCGGCATAGAGTTGATAAAGCGCGCCATCGGTGAAGGGGTAGACTTGCACGGCATTAACATACCCGTACTTGGTGGGTTGCTGGGTCGCGGCTTTGTTGGCATCAGCGACGCGTTCTTCAGGGGGGCGCTTGTCCTCGGCCTTGCCGGGCTCGGGCTGCATTTGGCCAGGCAGCGGCAGTGGTTTTGGCACCTCGACAATTCTAATCGGCCTCTCCGGCGCCTTTTCGATCGCGGCCGGTTTGAAGTCGGCAGCGTCATAGGAAATCTCAGGCGGCGGCACCTTCTTCGATGCACAAGCGGAAACGACCGCTGCCGACACCGATAGGATCAGCACGGCACGAATCGGTGACATTTTACCTTTCATTGGTGGACTCCGTCGGAGAAAGGGGGGTTGGGACGGCGCTGTCGAGCTCGCGTGACCAGTCAATGGCATTGATGAAGACGCCGAGCGGATTCTTGCGCAGCTGATCCGTATTGCTTGGCGAGCGAATCACGATCGTGAGGATCGCAGTCCAGCGCATCGTGCTGGCAAGGCTTCCGCGCTCAAACACCTGCTCGGTCCATTTGACCTGGAATGAACTTTCGGAGGCTCTGACCACGCTGGTGACCTGTACCGAAACACTGCGCGTTCCGATCTGACCGAAGGGGTCGTTCGCCTTGGCGTATTCGTTGAGGAAGAGCGCTGCGCGATCGCTAGCAAAGTCGTACGCTGCCAACCAGTTCTGCCGTACCAAAACCGGATCGGTGGAAACGGAACGGACATTCTGGATGAAGCGGCCGAGATGCCAGGCGATCTGAGCATCCGAGGGCTCATAATTCCGGATCGCCGGCGCGACGGCGCGCGTCTCGCCGAAGCCATCGACCTCGACGACATAAGGCACGACACGGCTTTGCATCGACTGCCATACGAGTCCGCCGGAAAGCCCGGTCGCCAAGGCCAGGCAGCCAAGGGCCATGATCCGCCAGTTCCTGGCCTGCAGTCGAGATGAGCCGATGCGCTCGTCCCACAGCTGGGCGGCTTTTTGATACGGCGTGACCGGTTCGGGTGTTTTGCCGTAACGGTGCACGGGTCGCTTGAAGAGCATCTAGTCATCCTTGTCGTTGAGAGAGGGGGTGGCGCTGCCTCCCGGCCGGTCTCCGTCTCGGACAGCTTGCATGGCAGCGTGGCGATTTGCACGGGCGGTCTGTTCAGAACGTAGGCGCCTTGCCCACGTCGGCGCCGAAACAGTGGCCGAACCGGCAGAGCGTTCGGTCATTGGCGCTGTCGGCGTGCCGCCGGTCGCGGTCCACGCGGCATCGCGCCCGGCATCGGCGTTGCGCCCAACACTTGCAGTGGCGGATCGCGCTATGCGTATAGCGGCGCCGCCAGCTGCACTGGTTACACCATGCATTCCAGCAGCCACACCGGAGAGGCCAGCGTCGGGCGAGGTTGCGCGCCCGATCTGCCATGACGTGGAAGCAGCCGATCCCATTGTTGTGCCGGCTCGGATGGCGGCGACACCGCCGCTGGTTGCCATACGCGCGCCAGCAAATGCTGTGCCTCCAGCAACGAGTGATACACCCGCTGCCGCCGCGGTCGTGCCGAGGGCGGCGCCCGCCCCAAGCTGCGGTGCGCCTGAGACAAGACCCGACGCGATCCCCGGCCCAAAAATGCCAAGGCCAAGCAATGCCAGTGCGCCCAGTACCTGGGACATGGCACCGGCAAGATCCGGCTCCTTGCCTTGCAATGCGGAAGCGAACTCCCCGAAGAGCGTGGAGCCGATACCGACAATGACGGCGAGCACCATCACCTTGATGCCTGACGAGATAACATGGCCGAGCACGCGTTCGGCCAGGAACGCTGAACGGTTCCAAAGTGCGAATGGAACCAAAACAAAACCTGCCAGCGTGGTGAGCTTGAACTCAAGGATGGTGATGAAAAGCTGGATGGAAAGGATGAAGAAGGCGATGATGACCAGGAACCAGGCCATCAGCAGCACGAAGATGGTCAGTGCGTTGCCGAAGATTTCCGGGAAGCCCAGGAGCTGACTGGCTTGGTCAAGCATTGGCCAAGCACCTTCGAAACCGGTCGCGGCAATGCGGCCCGGGCGCAAGAGATTGTCTGCCGACAGATTGCCGGCCGACGCCTTAATCCCGAGACCGGCAAAAGAACGATAAACGATATCGGCGAGGTTCTTGAAATTGTTCAGAATGAAGGCGAAGACGCCAACATAGAGCACCTTGCGGACAAGCCGGCCGAGAACGCTGGTTTCGTCGCCGAGCGCCCACGCCAGGCCGGCAAGTGTGATGTCAATGCCGATCAGAATGGTAGTGAGGAAGGCGAGGTCGCCCGATAGCAGACCGAACCCGCTGTCGATGTAGCGGATGAAGGTCTCCATGAAGCGATCGATGACGCCAAGGTCGTTCATGCCGCTGCCTTTCTCGTCGTGATGAACTCGTGATTAATTGCCGGGATAAGCCGAGCCGGTACCCAAGAATCGCTTCGTCATCTCGCGGGCGGCTTCGTCTGACTGGGCCTTGCGGGCGGCATCCTCGGCCTCAGCTCGAAACTGCGTTGCGAGCAGCGTCTGGATCTGCATCTGCTGTTTTGTCGAAAGCGCCATCAGCTGGTTGGTGGCCTGGCTTGCCTGAAGCGCACCGGCCGCCCCTTGGCTGCGGTTGACGAGATCGGCGAGCAGATCGCCGTCGGCGCGGACGTTCTCGACGATTTGCGACTGGACCCCCATGGTCTGGCGGAACGCCTGCATGGCGGTTTGCCAACGCTCCCGCGCAGCACTCGCCACATCGCTGACTTTGATCGTGGCGTCGTAGCTTTCCGGATATTGGCTGCGCCACTGGTCTTGAAGCTTGCCCAGATCAAAGCTGAGGCCACTCGCCTGGTCCATCAAGCCGTCGATGCGATGGAGCGAACCGGTGAGTTGGCCAACGGAAGAGAAATCCAGACGCTGAAGATTGCGCGCCATGTTCTGCAGCATGGTCGCCTGATTCTGCAGCGACTGGATCTGGTTGTTGATCTGCTCCAATGCGCGCGCGGCCGTCAGCACGTTCTGCGCATAATTGGACGGATCGAACACGATAAGGGCGTAGGCGGGCTGCACATAGTCGGCCATAGGCTTGGCGATCAGGGAAACGGTGATCAGGCCGGAGAGAAGGCGTCGCCGCATCATGAGAATTGCTCCTTGTCTGGTTGAGGGAATTGCTTGAGAAGTTCGCCGGCCCAATCGAGGCCGCGCGCGATCAGGAACTGCGAGGCAAAGCTGCCTTGCCCGTCTTCGGACATGATCCTGTCGATCAGAGTCTGCGTGGCCGGATCGGAAGCACCGCAAAGCGCAAGAGCGATGGGGCCAAGCTCGAGCTCGAACAGACGGTTGCCGCGGCGCGATTGCAGATAATACTGACGCTTCGGCGTGGCGCGGGCGATCAATTCGATCTGCCGCTCGCTTAAACCGAAGCGCTCGTAGGCTGTGCGCGCCTGGGGTTCCACGGCACGATCATTGGGAAGGAAAATGCGCTGCGGGCAGCTTTCGATGATTGCCGGCGCTATGCCAGAGCCCGCGATATCAGCCAGCGACTGCGTAGCGAAGACAACCGACACGTTCTTCTTTCGCAGCACCTTCAGCCATTCGCGGATGCGGGCGGCGAACAGCGGATTGTCGAGATAGACCCACGCCTCGTCGAGCATGATCAGCGTGGGCCGTCCGTCGAACCGTTCCTCAAGTCGCTGGAACAGATAGGTAAGCACCGGCAGCAAAGCGCTTTGGCTGTGCATTAACTCCTCGGTCTCGAAACACTGCACATCCGACAAGGCCAGCCCATCATGATCGGCATCGAGCAGGCGGCCGAAGGGACCGTCGAGCGTGTAGGGCATCAATGCGGTCTTCAGCGCATTGGATTGAAGCAGGACCGAAAGACCGGTCAGTGTGCGTTCCTGCGCCGGCGCGGTGGCAAGGCTGGCCAGCGCTGACCAAATAGCCTCCTTCACCTCCGGCGTGACGGTGACGTTCTCGTGGGCAACAAGGCTGGCGATCCATTCGGCCGCCCAGCTTCGGCTAGCCTGGTCGTTGATGCTGCGCAGTGGCTGAAAGGCAAGGGAACCGTCCGCTCCTAGCGCGTGGTGTTCTCCACCCATGGCAAGTGTTGCAGCACGGGCCGAATTGCCTTTGTCGAAGACATAAACCTGGGCGCCGGCGTAGCGCCTGAACTGCAGAGCAATCAGAGCAAGCAGAACCGACTTGCCGGCGCCGGTCGGACCAACAACCAGCATGTGGCCGACATCTTCGACGTGGGTGGAAAGCCGAAACGGTGTCGACCCACTGGTCTCGGCAACGAAAAGCGGTGGCGCTTCGGTTTGGGTGACTTTCGCGAGATGCTCGTTTGTCGCAGGACCGGCCCAAACCGACGACAGCGGCATGAGATGGGCAAGGTTCAATGTATGAACGAGCGGTTGGCGAACGTTAGCGTAGACATGGCCAGGCAATGAGCCGAGCCAAGCCTCGACCGCATTGACGCCTTCTCGGATCGTGGTGAAGCCGAGCCCATTGATGATGCGCTCGACCGCGCGAAGCTTCTCTGCAGCGGCTTGGCGATCCTCGCCCCACACCGTCACGGTGGTGGTGAGATAGCCGAAACTCACATGATCACCGCCCAATGCCTGAAGGGCTTCGTCGGCATCGAGCGCCTTGTTGTCGGCATCGCTATCGACAAGCGGGACCGGCTCGTTGGTAATGACCTCGCGTAGGATTGCCACGATCGATTTGCGCTTGGCAAACCACTGCCGGCGCAATCGCGTCAGCGTCTTCGTGGCTTCCGTTTTCTCGAGCGGAATGAAGCGCGTCATCCAGCGATAGGCGAAATCCTGATGATTGAGGGTATCGAGGATTCCGGGCCGGGTGAGGTTCGGAAAGCCGAGGATGGTCAGTGTGCGAAGATGCTGCTCACCCAGCATCGGCTCCAGGCCACCGGTAAGCGGCGCATCGACCAGGATTGCATCCAGATATATCGGCGTTTCCGGGGCCATGATAGGATGGCGACGAGGCGAAATCGTGCCGTGGAGGTAGGTCAACGTCTGAGCATCATCGAGGACGCGTACTTCGGACATGAAACCCGAGAAGAGATCGAGCACGCGGTTGGTCTCGTCACGGAACCTCGCCAGATCCTGGCGCCAGTCTCTTTCTCCTCGGGAATAATGAGAGTCGACGAGCGTGCTTTCTGCGCGCGCCTGGGCGTCCGGCGGTGGCATAAACACCAAGGTCAGATGATAGCGGCTCTCGTAGTGCGCTACCTTCCCCTCGAAAGCAGCGCGGCGTTCTTCGTCGACCAGCCACGACGCGGCGTCAGGAAAATGCGAGTTCGGATAGCCCAGCGCTTCTGTGCGCTCGGCCTCAAAGAACAATGCCCAGCCAGAGCCAAGGCGTCTGAGAGCATTGTTCGCCCGGGCGCAAATGCCGACGAGTTCAGCCTCCGTCGCACTTTCGAGATCCGGGCCGCGGAACCGCAACGTCCGCTGAAAGCTGCCGTCCTTGTTGAGCACGATGCCGGGCGCCACCAAGGCAGCCCAGGGTAGATGGTCGGCAAGCCGGTCGGCTTTGCTTCGATATTCCGAAAGGTTCAGCATGCAAGCCACCCCTTCAGACGTAGGTGGCGCACAAGCACGCTGGCGAAGTCCGGATCGCGTCTTGCGGCAAACACCGCTAACGAGTGGCCTGCGATCCAAAGCACCAGACCAGCAATCCATTGCTGCAAGCCGAAGCCAATGGCCGCGGCCACTGTACCGTTGAGGATCGCCACCGCGCGCGGAGCCCCGCCGAGCAGGATCGGCTCGGTCAGCGCCCGGTGGACCGGTACTGCGAAGCCCTCGATATGCTGCTCCCCGGCGGCCATCAGACGAGCGCCCCACCACCGAAGGAGAAGAAGGAGAGGAAGAAGCTCGATGCCGCGAAGGCGATCGACAGACCGAAGACGATCTGAATCAGGCGCCGAAAACCACCGGCGGTGTCGCCGAAGGCAAGCGTCAGGCCGGTGGTGATAATGATGATCACCGCAACGATCTTGGCGACCGGTCCCTGCACGGACTCCAGGATCTGCTGCAGCGGCTGCTCCCACGGCATGCCGGAGCCGGCGGCATAAACCGGGGCCGTGATAAGAAACGCGAGCGCTGTGGACGAAAGAAAGCGAAGCTTCTTGCGCATGAGGAAGGCCTTTCAAAGCTGCTGGAGTTGCGAAAGCGTGAGCGGGGCAACGGCGTAATCGCCGCTGCCGTCGAGACCGGTGACCTCGGCGATTGCGTCGATGTGGCGCGACGAGCCGCGTCCCGCTATGAAGACGATCAGATCTATCGCCTCAGCGATGAGCCGGCGGGGAACGGTGACCACCGCTTCCTGGGCGAGTTGCTCAATGCGATAGAGAGCCGAGCGCGCGGAATTGGCGTGTACGGTAGCGATGCCGCCTGGGTGCCCGGTGTTCCATGCCTTCAGCATGTCGAGCGCTTCCGCGCCCCTCACCTCGCCCACGATGATGCGGTCCGGCCTGAGCCTCAGCGTCGAGCGCACGAGATCGGCAAGGGTGACCGAGCCCCGCCTTGTTCTCAGGGCAACGCAGTCCCTGGCCGCGCACTGCAGTTCGCGTGTGTCCTCGATCAGGATCACCCGATCGTCGCATTCGGCGACTTCAGCCAGCAGAGCGTTGGCGAGTGTTGTCTTCCCCGAGGAAGTGCCGCCGGCGATCAGCATGTTGCGCCGCTCGCGGACGGCCTTTTTCAGCGCATCGGCCTGCAGCGGCAGCATGATGCGTTCGGCAACATAGTCGGCCAGGGTGTAGACTTTCGCGGCGGGCTTGCGGATGGCAAAACATGGCGCCAACACCACAGGTGGCAGCAGGCCTTCGAAGCGTTCGCCAGACGGCAATTCGGCACTGACGATCGGGTTGTCGGCGTGCGCCTCGGCGCGCACGTGCGAAGCAACCAGGCGGATGATACGTTCTGCCTCGGACGGGTGCATGTGAACGTCGGTATCGACCCGACCTTCGCCTAACCGGTCGAGTCGCAGCGCGCCGTCGGGATTGACCATCACCTCGATGACGGACGGATCGGCCAGGGCTTCGGTGATTGCCGGACCCATGGCGGTGCGCAGCATGACACGCCGCCGGTGGTCGGCCTCGGGATGAGAGCTCATCCTTCCCCTCCCCCACCATTGTCTTTGCTAAGCGACTTTTTGCCGGAAGCGATCTGGCGGCCGACCTTCTCAACGAATTTCTCGAAACGCTCTTGGGCAATAGCCTGCGTTGCCCGATCCGGGACCGGCGTGTGGGCGTGAAGGGTGATCGAAAAGCGGATGAAGAGCGCCAGGCTCTCCAGGATCACCTCGGAATCGCGCCTGACGTGGGCAAGATCGCGGGAGAGCCGGTCAAGCCTTACGCCGTAGCGCCGATCGAACTCGCTCTCGCCACGCCGCTCGATGAACGCCTCGATCGCCTTCCCCACGATCGCTGATTTGGTCGTTGACGGATCGCGACTGAGGTTGTCCAGTTTCTCGCTGAGCTCCGGCTCAAGCAGAAACTGATGGCGAATGCGGTGCGGCTTCATGCGGATCGTTCCGACGGCCCGGCGTTGCGCCGGCGACGGGAGAAGCATCGGCCAGACGCTCAAAATTGCTTATGGCCGTTATCTACGCTGAGGTGCGCTCTGCAACTCAGCGGACTTCAGAAGCCGGGAATGACATCGTCGCCCCTGCCCTCGTTGATACCGTAGACGCGGGCCGCAGTGGAAATCCGATCCATGACACGCTTGTCCGCGAGCGCTTCGCTGTCATCGTCTGCGGGCTTGTACAGATCGGCCTGATCGGGCTCTTGAGAGACAACAACGTCTTCTTCGGGCAGGCTTGGATGGCGTTGCTGCTGAACGCCTCCCTCGTCTTCAACTGGCGCGTCGGCGCTTTCCTCGTCCGCAGCAAGTCGGCTATCGACGCTGCACACTTGTCCAGTCCAGCCGTCCGGGCGTGATGCAGGGCAGTCCGCATAGGGTCCGTCGTGCAGCACCGGCGCAGGCAGCACCCGATCTGTGAAATTCTGATCCTGATAATAGCGCAGCTTCTTGGCGCGGATCGGCGGCAACCCAGAAACCAGGACCAATTCGTCTGACGGCGGCAATTGCATCACCTCGCCTGGCGTCAGGAGCGGGCGCGCGGTTTCCTGGCGGCTCACCATGACATGTGAAAGCCAGGGCGCAAGCCGATGGCCCGCATAGTTGCGCATCGACCTAAGTTCGGTTGCGGTGCCGAGGGCATCCGAGATGCGCTTGGCCGTGCGTTCGTCATTGGAGGAAAAGGCAATTCGCACGTGGCAATTGTCGAGAATAGCATTGTTCTCGCCATAGGCCTTTGAAACCTGGTTCAAAGATTGTGCGATCAGATAGGAGCGAATGCCATAACCTGCCATGAAGGCGAGCGCCGTTTCGAAGAAGTCGAGGCGACCGAGCGCCGGAAACTCGTCCAGCATCATGAGCAGCTGATGCTTACGGCTCTTCTTCGGGTCCCCCTCCAGACGCTCCGTCAACCGCCTGCCGATCTGGTTCAAGATCAGTCGCACAAAAGGCTTGGTGCGCGAGATATCCGAAGGCGGCACGACCAGATAGAGCGACAGCGGTCGCTCTCCATCCACTAGGTCAGCGATGCGCCAGTCGCAGGACGAAGTGGCCGCCGCGACCGTTGGATCACGATAAAGCCCGAGAAAGGACATGGCGGTCGAGAGGACGCCTGAGCGCTCGTTTTCCGACTTGTTCAGGAGTTCGCGAGCCGCCGAGGCCACTACGGGATGGACCTGAGGGTTATGCCCCGTCCCGAGATGGTTTGTCGTCATCATCCGCCGTAGCGTTGCGGCAAACGAGCGTTGCGGGTCCGACAGGAAGGTGGCGACGCGGGCCAGCGTCTTGTCCTCTTCAGCGTAGAGCACGTGCAAAATGGCGCCAACTAGGAGTGAATGGCTGGTCTTCTCCCAGTGGTTCCGTCGCTCCAGCGCGCCCTCGGGATCGACGAGGATGTCGGCGATGTTTTGAACGTCCCGGATCTCATCTGGGCCTTTGCGCACCTCCAGCAGCGGGTTGTAGCGTGCCGATCTCGGGTCGGTCGGATTGAACAGAAGGCAGTACGAGAATTTCGACCGCCAGCCGGAGGTCAACTGCCAATTTTCGCCTTTTATATCATGAATGATGGCAGACCCGGTCCAGGAAAGTAGCGTTGGAACAACCAGCCCCACGCCCTTGCCCGAACGCGTCGGCGCAAATGCCATGACGTGCTCCGGGCCGTCATGGCGCAGATAGCGATCGTTCAGCCTACCGAGGAAAACGCCCGCCGGCCGTAACAACCCTGCCGTCTCGACCTCATGAGTCGTGGCCCACCGTGAAGACCCATAGGTCGTAACCGACCCGCGCTGTCGCGCGCGCAAAAGCGAGCCAGCGATTGCGGCGGCACAACCCAGGAATCCGCTGGCGCCTGCAAGCGTACCGGCTTTGTCGAAGACCTCCGGCGCATAAGCATCGAAGTGGAACCACCATTCAAACAGCTTCCACGGCTTGTAGATTGGCCAGCCGGCGAAGAGAAACCATGGTGCGCCGAGAGGCGTCTGGTAGGTCAGCATTTGAGCGCACCATTGGGTTGCCGTCCATACGCCGATAATGACAATTGCGCACACAACGGCGATCTGCCCGATCAGTAGCTTCGTAGGTGTCATCGGCTTGGCCCGCTGAACAACGCGACCTAGCATCGCGCGGCGCAGCCGGGACAGGAATGTTCCTCACATACGATTTGGGAGCAATGAACGACTTCCTACGTATGCAGGTCGGTCAGCACGCGTGTTGCGCCTTCACGCGACACCATCCGCCACTCCATCCTTTCCATTCACCCTGAGGCCCGGCGCCGCCGACAGTTGCGTGACCGCTCCTCCGCAAAGTTATCTTCTGCGTTCAGGGAGCCACGGCGCCTGGGCTGGCTGATGAACACCGTCCGCTCGCGCATGTGGGGTCGAATTGATTTGTGCCCAAGTGGAGGCAGGCTCGTCTTCCAACAGTTGCCGCAGTTCCCCTGGCTCGAACGCCATCATCGGTGGGGAAGCGGGTTCATCCTCCAACAGTTGCCGCAGTTCCCCTGGCTCGAACGCCATCATCGGTGGGGAAGCGGGTTCATCCTCCAACAGCTGCCGCAGTTCCCCTGGCTCGAACGCCATCATTGGTGGGGAGGCAGGCTCGTCCTCCAACAGTTGCCGCAGTTCCCCTGGCTCGAACGCCATCATTGGTGGGGAGGCAGGCTCGTCTTCCAACAGTTGCCGCAGTTCCCCTGGCTCGAATGCCATCATCGGTGGGGAGGCGGGTTCATCCTCCAGCAGCTGCCGCGGCTCTTCCTCGTGCGGCAAGCGCCTCCTTAGCCGGTCTTGCAGCGCCTGCCGATCGGCAACGAGGTTGTCGAGGGGCAGCGGCTCGTGGTCTGGCCGCTGCCCTTTCACCAATCGTTCAACCAGCGCCCACGTGCCCTCCAGGACAAATACGCCGCAATCATAATGGTTCGTCTGTCTGGCCATGGGGGCTGGCGCCAAGGTGGCATTCAGCAGTCCTGCGAGCTGTTTTGCAGGCACGTCGTTATATCCCTCTCGCTGGAGGGAGTCGTAGTGATAGGCGAACCGCCTTTCCGGGTCGCGGCGATCAACGAGCAGCAGCGACCAATGGGTGCCGGGGCTAGTAGCCGTGCCATTATTCACTGGCAAGAACAGGAAGTCGGCTGTGGCGTTGTTTTGATTATAGATGGACTGCAATATGCCTCGAGCGTCTTGCGGCGACGTGTGTCGCAGTAGATGGGATACGGAAGGATCCACCAGCCGAGTCCGGGCAGCGAGCGCCGGATTGATCCCCTGCAGTTGCCCCTCCAGCAAATTGTAATCTCTCTGGATATGGGCGTCGCTCAGCCATTCGGCGGCGCCGAGCACCCGCCCCGTTGCAACGTTGGACGGGGCTGTCGGATCGAGCGCCCCGATCTGAGCCCCAGAGGAACTGGTAGTCAGTGTGGTCACATCAACCAGTGGAAGGCCGCGGTAGGTGCCTGGCAGCCTAGCGGTTGCTGGCGAGGCGGGTTGGGGAGCTCTTGCCGGTGCCGCTGGCCCAGCTTCAGCAGCGGCCCCAACGCGCCTGGTGACTGCGTCTGCCGGATGAGCAGAAAGGACAGTTTCGCGCCCGAGCACAATGCGCGGCAGGATATCCCGGAGGTGAGCCAATGCAGAACTGATACTTAGCCTATTACCATAGGAGACAGCCTTGAAGCTCTCAACATCTTTATCCAGCGATTTGTCGTGAATCCGAGCCGCAATCCCAAGCTTGTTATTTTGACGCAGGTACTGACTAAAATGTCTAAGAAAATTTGTATAGCCGCCCACGGTATCTGGATTCCGTCCGGTCGCAGGCGCTGCCAGGTACTCCTTGGTCGAAGCGGCTCTGTAATTTCTAATGAGCTCGGCATCGTCAGGATAGGGGATCACGACAGGGCGAGCCATAATCGGGGCTCCGCCTGTCGACTTCTTGAGGTAACGCAGTGCGCCAGCCACGGTGGAGGAACCACCCGTACTCTCGTACTCCTTGAGATCCTGATCCAGCGACGAATGGTAAAGCCGAGCAGCAAACCCTGGCTTGTTGTTTTGAAGGAGCCACCGACTAAAGCCGAAAAGAGAATTTACATTGTAAGTGACCGTGTTCGCTTTGGCCTTACCCGCGTGGAATGCTGCCCTCAGCCCTTCGATAGCGGTCGCATCGTTGGAATAGACAGGACGCTTGTCGGCACCGTCGGGGACTACAATTGGACGATCCGGCTGCACTGTCGAGGGCATCGACCCACCACCTCCGGGATGCGGTGCTGGGGTGGATTCGTGCTCATCCCTCTGCCTGACGAGCTGCGCCTCACATTCCGGTGTAGCCACCTCATGAGGATCCTGCATCGGTTCGATCCCCTCCATCTCCTGCTGCAACCAAGCCAAAGCTTGGCGAGCGGCCTGCGCGGCTTCATCAACCGCGGAGGATGTCTCCACACCTCTGGCGGACGCCGGCAGAGCCTGCTCCGCCCGCCGTCGAAAGAGCTCTGGCGAGGCGGATTTCTCCGCCCACAATCTGGGCTGCGTAGCGAGTCCCCGTCCAGATTTATGTGGCACCGCCTCGCTTGGCAGCGGGCTGCTCCTGTCCCGTGCAGCTACCAGCTCCTCCGGGGCGCCCTGGTCGCCGTGGCGCCAGTTCAAGTGAGGGACGGCCTCTCCAAAGTCGGGCGCTTGGTGTTGGTGCGCGGTTGGGGCGAGAGACAATGGTAGATCGGTGCCCTCCTTATAACCTACCGGCAGGAGCTCCTCTGGCCAATCGAATCCCTGCTGTGGTGCGGTATGCTGAGCAGCGTCGCCACGGGGACGAGCCTCCATGCTGACCGCGTTTTCCAGATGATTCCCGAGTATAACGCGCGGCGGGTTCTTGCGGAGATAAACCAGCGCAGATTCGATCGGAGCTCCACCATTAGAGGAGGCGGCCTTGTAGCTCTCAACATCTTTATCCAGCGATTTATCGTAAATGCGACCCGCAATTCCGAGCTTGTCATTTTGACGTAGGTAATGACTGAAATGGTTAAGAGCAGTTGCGTAGCCGCTCGCGGATCTGAAATGTCTGGTGAGCGCGGCGTCGTCAGGATGGGGGTTCAGGACAGCGCGACCCACAATCGGGCCGGCTCCGCCCATCGACTTCATCAATTGACGCAGTGCGCCAGCCACGGTGGAGGAACCACCCCTACTCTCGTACTCCTCGAGATCCTGGCTCAGCGACGGATGGTAAAGCCGAGCAGCAAGCCCTGGCTTGTTGTTTTGAAAGAGCCAACGACTAAAGCCGAAAAGAGAATTTGTGCTGCGAGTGACCGTGTCCGGCCTGGCTTTACCCGCAAGGAGTGCTGACTTCAGCCCTTCGATGGCGGTGGCATCGTTGGAATAAACAGGACGCTTGTCGGCACCGTCGGGGACCACAATTGGACGATCCGGCTGCACTGTCGAGGGCATCGACCCGTCGAGATGCGGTGCTGGGGTGTATTCGTGCTCGTCCCCCTGCATCACAAGTTGCGCCTCCCGTTCCGATGTACCCACCTGATCGGTGGGGAGTTGCATCATCACGCGAGCGCCTGAGTTGCCAACCTCACCTGGTTGCCGCTCAGTGACAGCATGCTGCAGATTGCTTTGGATCCTCTGCCTCTTCGTTGGTCTCAACTCACCTTTACCATGCGAGCCATTGACGAGGACCTCCTCGCCTAGCGCACCCATCAACTCGTCCGCCGCCTGCAGTTCGCCCAAGTGCTGCTCAAAACCGGCTTGGCCGGCCTGTCCGCTTGCTCGTGCGGTACGGCGTGCTGCACCTGCAGCCAAGCTGCCACGATGAATGTCTAGTTTGTACGGGTGCACGCTATCCTCACTTCCACAGATCACATGAGCAACCTACTCAGGCAAGCTTTCGAGAGGCTGACGAGGTCCGCCGCCGCGGAAGGCGAAGGCTGGTTTTCTGCTCAGCGGTTGACGGCCTCGCGTGTTGCGGCCGCGCCGGGTATCACGCCAATCAATCTGAATAGTCGATGCGTCAAACGAACCAGGATGGGATTTTCGTAGCGGGGCTGCTCTACTCACTCTTGTCCTGAGGGCAGAATTCAACCATATCGCCGAGCAACTGGATGCCGATTGGATACCCGATCCGGAAAGCTTCAGCTCATATGTGACGCGAGGATGAGAATCGTGGCAGCTCCAGACCGACGGGCTGCCACCCACAGCGGCGATGACCGACGAGGGTCTTCTATTGCCAAGGCAATCGTCCGTTCGGGGACCTATGTGTTCCAATGCTCGTCGAGCGGATCGGTGGGCCGCACCGCCGTAGCGTTACGGCGAGCGGAAGCGGCGTTGGGTGCGGCTTTTCCCCTGAACGCTTCACACCAGGCTGATAGGGGATCTTGCAATCGCACACACGCGGTCTGCAGGCGTGCCTATCAAGCAGTTTGCTCAGACCAACGTCGCGGCGAGCCGATCCTCAATACGCAGCGCAAGTCCTAGACTCCACGATCGTCCTTCGGTGCAGATTTGCTCGCGCCTCGCCCTGATTACAGCTGATAAGGCGAGCTAACAATTGCAAGAGCCACAAGCTATTCCAGCTCGATCGGTTTGGTGTTCCAGTCGGGCGGGGTCTGACCGAGAATGTTGCGAACGAAGAAGTCTAGGAGTTTGCGCTCGGTGTAGGTGCCTAGAGTATGGTGATTGGCACCAGGAACGTAGACCATGTCAAAATCTTTTCCTGCCTTGATGAGTCGATCGGCAAGCTGGAACGAGCAAAACGGATCGACATTATCATCCATTTCGCCGACCGCGATCATCAGCTTGCCCTGCAGCCTGTGAGCATTGTCAACGGCGGAGGATTGCGAATATTCAATGCCGACCGGCCACCCCATCCAAAGTTCGTTCCACCAGGTCTTGTCTATCCTGTTGTCGAAGCAGCCGTTTTTGGCGACGGCGACCTTGTAGAAATCGGGGTGAAAGAGCAGCGCGCTGACTGCACTCTGGCCGCCGGCGGATGCGCCAAAAATGCCGACGTTGGATATGTCGTACCATGGATATTGCGCGGCCGCCGCCTTGTGCCACAGAATGCGATCGGGAAATCCTGCGTCCTTCAGATTCTTCCAAGCAACATCATGGAAGGCGCGGGAGCGGTTGTTGGTGCCCATGCCGTCGATCTGAGCAACGACGAAGCCCAGCTGCGTGAGCGGCTCTGTCCACCGCGAGAAGGATTTTGGGACGAAGGAGCCGTGGGGTCCAGCATAGATATTCTCCACAACCGGGTATTTCTTCGTCGGGTCGAAGTTGGCTGGCAGGTGGAGCACGCCCCAGATGTCAGTTTTGCCGTCGCGCCCCTTGGAATGGAAACTGAGCGGCGGCTGCCAGCCTGCGGCGACGAGCTCAGAAATGTCGGCCGTCTCGATCTGCTGGAGCTTGGCATTGTCGCTGGCGCGGTAGAGTGCCATGCGCGGGGGCAGATCGATGCGTGACCAGAGATCGACATAATAGCGCCTGTCAGGCGAGAACTCGATATGGTGGTTGGCCGGTTCGGGCGTCAGTGCAGTCAGTCCCTTGCCGTCAAAGCCGATGCGGTAAGCATGGACCCAATAGGGGTCCTCCTGCGAGTTCATCCCGCTCGCCTCGAACCAGATCTGACGCTTGACCGGATCGACATGGTTGACCCTCCGGACGACCCACTCACCTCGCGTGATCTGGTTTTCGAGCGCGCCTGTCCGGCCGTTGAAAAGATACAAATGCTCATACCCGTCGCGCTCTGATGCCCAGATGATCTCCTTCCCGTCATCGACATCGTAACGGAAGATTTTTCCGGCATCCTCCTGGCCATGCCCCAGCGGCAAATAATCAACGAATGTCTCGCTGGTCTCATCGATCAGGGAGCGCCCGCGGCCCGAGGCGGCGTCTACCTCGACCAGGCGATAAAGCTGATGCCCGCGCTGGTTATATTCGAAAGTGAAGCCGCGGCTGTCCGCCCACCACCGGAGAGGGGAAAGTTCGAAGACGTTCGAGAAGAGGGCACCGTCAATCACGATCTGGCGCCGGCCGGCAATGTCGAACAGGACTGGCTGGGGCAGCGGAAGGACATCGCCCGGCCTGGGATAGAATTTTGTTGAATATTCCCGCTCCAACTGGTCCGTCGAAGAATTGAGGTAGCGGACCTCTCGCCTATAGCCGGGGCGAACAAGGTAAGCGGCGAGGTGGCGCGAGTCCGGCGACCAGCTCAGCGTCGAAAAGACGTAGCAATTGCCTTCGGCTCCGTCCCGGCTCAGAGGAACATCCTGCAATCCGTCCTCGCTGCGCAGGAAAACGTTGCAGTTCTTGATATAGGCGATCCATTTGCCGTCGGGCGACGCGTTGCTCTTGTCGGGGTTGTTCTCCGCTGGCGGCGTGTAGCGGTGGCTGAGCTCCCTACGGTCCCCTTTCCTTGCATCGAATGTGGTGCTGGTACAGTCATAGCTTGCAAGGTCGCAGCTCCACCGGGTGTCTTCAATCTGGAAGTCGAGCCTGCGACCATCCTCACTCAGTTCGAAACGGTCGAACGGAAGATTGCCGGCTTGATAGCTCTCATGGCTCACCTTGTTTAGCGCTGCCGCCAGACGCGCCTGATCGAAAGCGGGCCGCTTGAAACCCGTGGCAGCATCGACCTGCATGAACTGCTGCTCGCCGTGGCTAGTCCGGCGGTAGACGAAGGCTTCACCCCCGGTCAGCCAGAAAGGCATTTTGGGGACATTGACAGTGAGCCCGCCATATCGATCGTTGATCGTAAGTGCGCGCTTGAAATCGGCCGGCGCTAGCGTCGGGTGTAAACTTTTCGAACCCTTGGCCAGCGTCTGAGTTGCCGATCGCCATGCGGCGCGCGTCAAAGCGCCGATCCTGGACATACCTGTTCACTTCTTTCGGTTTTCGGAATGCTAATTTTGAAGTTGGGTTCTCGTCGCCGGTCTGCAGCAGCGCCGAAGCGTCGCCTTGGAGGAGAGCCAGCACGCGGGTGCAGCCAGGCACGCGCAACAGGGGCGCTCCTTGGACATCCAGGCACTGGTTCGGGTGCCGATTGAAGAGTTGGCGTCCGCCGCCGAAACAACCAGGAAAGAGCGTCCATGCAGCCCTGACGCGACTATTTCCCCGCGAGTATGGCCGCTTGCTTTTCTGCATCATCTGAAAGGTCCTGCTCTAGTCGGGCCGGATGTCACCCCGGCAGAAATCATTGTGCTATTTCGACAATCTCCGAGCGATTGCCGCCGGCCCATGACGAGGTTTACCGATAGGGCGCAATATGCGTGCCAAAGGAAAAGCGGTTTAAATACACGGCAATCCGCCTATGTCGCATCCCCAACATCGTCGCACACCGGACAATGCCGGACGAAATTGTCCCGGGGCGTCAAATTGGTTTGATGGTGACCCAAGGAGTTCTGGCTTTATCTGAGGCGTTCGGCCTTTTTCGAAAGCCGGACTCTTCGCGCGTTTCCGACGGCCCGAAGCGCCTGATCAAAGCTGACGGCATTCCCGGGTCTTGGCCTTGCCACAGCAGCACCTGCTGCATCAATTCCGACGGACGCTGTAGAACACCTGCAACACACGGCCCGCAGCAATTTCTCCGGCGCAACGCTGGGGCGACCGCCTTTGGCACTGCAGGCGTACATGCCGGAAAGGATGCCGTCTAGCCGCACCAGCGCTCCATTGATCATCAGCCGGTGCGGGCACCAGGATGACCGGCTGGAACGAAATCTTCCAACCGCTTCATCGTGAACAGCTGCTCCATGAACACATCGCTCCCGTCAATCGAGCCGTCTCGCCAGGGGGATCAATAGTCTGTCTTTGGCGTAGGTATTTCAGCAGCCTGCTGTTAGCGTGCGGACGACGCCGACATCAACCGGCGGACAAATGCGACGAGGGCAACAAGCGCGCCTGACGCAACGCCGCCAGATCAGCCGAGCCCGTGCAGAAGCAGGCGACGGCCAACTGGCGGATGACGATCTCGAAATGCGCGACAACGGCCCCGGTGGACACTGTCGCCGCGCCCAGCACGCTGGCCGCCTGCCCGGCGATGTCCGCGCCCAGGCGGATGGCCTTGGCCACGTCGACGCCATCGCGGATCCCGCCCGACGCGATCAGCTTCACCGTTGGCAGCGCCCGACGCACCGCCTGCACGCTGGTCAGGGTGGAATCCCCCAATCGGCGAATGACATCGCCACTGCACGGTCGGCGGCATTGCGGGCGCGCTCGCCCTCCACTGCGGCCCAACTGGTGCCGCCGGCGCCGGCGACATCGATTACCGCCACGCCCGCCTCGACGAGCGCACAGGCACCGAGGCGGACAGGCCCGCCCCCACTTCCTTGGCCACCATCGGCACGCCCACGATGCGCGCGGCGCCAGCGATCAGCGCCAGGACGCCGCGCCAGTTCGCGGTCGCCCTCCGGCTGTACCGCTTCCTGCAGCGGATTGAGATGGACGATGAGCCCATCGGCCTCCAGCGCGTCCACCGCGCGACGCGCCAGGTCCAGGCCGTCGGCCTCCCGCAGTTGCGCGGCGCCGATATTGGCCAGCAAGGGAATGTCTGGCGCCAGGCGGCGCAGCGCGCGCGTTAGCCCCTGGGAGTTGCGGGATTGCAGGCTCACACGCTGCGAACCGCACATGGCGATCCCCAAGGCTTGCGCTGCCTCGCTCAAATGCCGGTTGATGGCCTCGGCCCGTGGCATGCCGCCGGCCATAGAGCTGATCAGCAGCGGCGCGCGCATAGCCTTGCCCAGCAGCGAGGCGCGCAGGTCGATCTGCGTCAGGTCCAACTCGGGCAGTGCGCAGTGTTCGAGATGGATGTACTCCCAGCCAGCGGCCACCGTGGCCGGCGCCGTTCGCCGATCCAGCACGATGTCCAGATGTTCGTCCTTCCCCGGCTCAGGGCGGTGTCGCTCATGCTCGCTCCATCCGTAGCAGCGGGCGACGGCGTTGCGTCGGATCGAACCGACGGCAGCGCGCCCAAGCCGCCGCCTCCGGCGCGTCCAGGCCGACGCACGCTGGCCTCCCCCTGCAGCGTCGCTGCGATAGCGGCTGGTCGAAGTCTGGTAGTACTGCGCGCGGATCGCCGCCATCGCCTCGATCAACGGTCCCCACGGCGCGGGAAAGCATTCTTCCGCCATCACCCGGTGCAGCATGCGCGTATGGCCGGCCAACTCGTCGTTGAGGAACTCAACCACAGGCATAGCCGGATAGCGCTGCAGAAGCAGGATCGCCGCGTTATCGCCGGCCGACCTGTCCTTGTCGCGTCCATGCAGATCGTTCTGCAGGCGCCCTATCACTGAGATGAGCCGCAGGACCTGGCGAAACGCTGGACGCGCGCGCAAGGTCGCCATGTCCAGCCCCCACAGCAGCGACAGGCAACAGAACACGGTCCCGTAAGCGATCGAATCGATGCCGTTGTGCAGGTACTCGGCGTAAGACCAGCGTCGCGCCCCTGCCGCCTGCGCGTGTCCGGCGCGCAGCGCCGCGCAGTAGCACCGGGTATAGTCGAGAAGCCGAGCATAGTCGTGACGATCGTAAGCGAGCGCAGCCAGCGAAGCGCGCAGCTGAGCGCAGCCCTCGAATCCGGAGAGCACGCACGGTACGCCGTGCCCCAGCGCCTGCTCCAGGGCGGCGAGCTGCTCCGGCGCGATCAGGCCAACGTCGTTGCAATCGTCTAGCCAGAACAGCAGCGCCAGTTCGCGATAGAACGCCACGATCAGCGTTTCGTCCTGCGGATCGCGGCCGGTGCGGGCGCTGGTGTCGCGCAGGCTCGGGTGAATGCGTTGCAGGATATACTGGCCGCCCCTTACCGCTTCCTCAGCATGCTCATCCGCGAAACCGGTCAGGGCACGCCCCCACTCAAGCACCTGCTGCAGCGCGCGTTCGGTCTGGATCATGGCGCCGCCCCTGCTCCCTCGGCTACGACGCGCCGCCCACAACGAAGCGCCAGCCACAACCCGGCGAGACCGCATCTCCGCGCCATAACGGCGATCGCGAAGTTATCGATCCGATTGCCAGTTGCTGATGCAAGCTCTTGTGAACGGCCGTTAGGACCGGCCCGCAGCCTCGCCGGCAGTATCGAGCAATCCGCTTGCGCCGGCTCGCCATAGCAGGCGAGGACGGCAAGGTCGCCGGCGGCAAACGCACGCGAGCACATTGCAAGCGACATCCGCGAACGCGGCGCCGACTGGTCAGCCTCCGCCTCGGTGCCCGCATATGTCCGCGAGTCGAGCAGCGCCTTCGCCACGAAATGAGCAGAACGCCTTACGAGCATCGACCGCCGGCTGCTGCGCATGCGCGATGATGAGGCATGGTCTCGCAGCGGACCCGTTCCGACAGATGCTGCACCAGGGACGAGGCGACCTTATCCAACAAGGCACCACTTGCGCTGTTTGTGGAGACGAGCGTCGGCTGCATCCATGCGGCTGCTTGAGTGGTGAAGACTCTGAACGACGGTTCCTACGGCGCTGCCGGCGCAATCGGCTGCTTGGGGGACGCGTGACGCAGTCAAAGCTCCCCTTGCCAAGCACGGAGCAGGCGAGTGAGAGAGCAGATGAATAGGCGTGTCGCCAATATTTTTGCATTGCTCTAATCGATTATAGTTGTGAGGAGCAATTTGAGACCATTTACTTGCGGCTCAAGTCACCCATAAAAGAAGGCAAGCACCGATTCGGTAGCTTATCCCCTGTCTTTCGCGTACTCGCGGCCGTGGCGCCGGGTGAACGATTGAAGACCGCCGGTCTCACTCGCAGGTGGGCGCCAGGGCGTGGGGCGGTTGGCAAGCCACAGGAGTAGGACAATGTCGAAGGATTCGGGTAAGGGCGATAATCACGGCGGCGGACCGGGCAAGATCGAGATCACGGTGGTGGTGAACGGCCAGCCCACGCAGGTCGAAGCCAATCCCAACCAGCCGCTTCACGTCATTCGTACCAAAGCCCTTGAGAACACGCAGAATGTCGCCCAACCAGCCGAGAATTGGGAATTCAAGGATGAGGCCGGCAACTTGCTCGATGTCGACAAGAAGCTTGGCGACTTCGGTTTCCCGAATACTGTGACCCTGTTCCTCAGCCTGAAGGCGGGCGTCGCAGGTGCCTAAACACCAAAGTGTGGATCCGGAGGTCTCCCGAGCGAAGTTTGATCGGGAGATCGGCCGGTTCCGGCCATATGCTGATGTCTATCGGGCTCAGGGCTGCTTCTTGATCGAGGCGACCTTTCCGCGCGCTTTCTTCATTTTCGCCAGCCCCAAGTTAAAGCCACGGGTGGTCAGCGCAGCGAGCGAGGTCGACTTCACCGACTACGACTTAAGACCACCGTCCGTGGTCTTCGTCGATCCGTTTACGCGTCATCCGATTGCCCGGAAAGATCTATACCTGAAAATGCTTAGACGTCCGCCGCTGCCCGGAACGCCGCCGGAGATGATAGGAGCTCTCATCCAGCAGAACGCCGTGCCGCTGACGGACTTCATCCAGGCCAACAGTCCCGAGGACGAACCATTCCTGTGCATGGCGGGCGTCCGGGAATACCACGACAATCCAGCCCATTCAGGTGATCCATGGCTGCTTCATCGGGGTTCTGGCGAAGGCTGTTTGGCCTTCATCCTGGACAAGATCATCAAGTACGGAATCGTTCCTATAGAGCAGTTGCAGATTCAACTCCAACCGACAATCGTAGGAATGGTGGTATCCCCTCAGGCGATACAAGAATGACTGGTTTGAGAGATGTAACGATCGTGACTCTCCCGCGCGGCTGCATCTCGACCACGCATGGGCATCTGCGCTCAGTTGGTCGCGAGGGCAATGAGGGGATGGCGCTCTGGGTCGGCGTTCAGCAAGAGCGGCACTTTGCCGTAACAGAGACGGTTATCCCGGCGCAGCGTCACATTCGGACAAACGATGGCGTTTGCGTGATCGTTGCGGCCGAAGAACTGCACCGGCTCAATGTCTGGCTCTACAAAAGCGGCCTGAAACTCTTGGCCCAGATTCACAGCCATCCGGGCCGCGCCTACCATTCGACGACGGACGACGCTTATGCGGTTGCTACCACGGTTGGGTGTCTGTCGCTGGTAGTGCCGAATTTCGCCCGCGAGCCTTTCGATTTTGCTCGGGTCGCCGCCTATCGGCTTGACGAAAAGGCCAAATGGAATGCGCTCCCTCCCGCGGCACTGTCGCGAATGATCATGATATCGAGTTGAACAATGGCATTCGCTAACTTCATCGATCGCGCCGCCACGGCGGCATCTCAGGTCCTGGCCGATTTTCATCTGGGAGACTTCAAAGCAGCTCTTGAAAAGCAGGTCGTGGCAGTCGCCTTCGACCATCAGGCCGCTTCCTGCGCCGAAGGCCAGGCGACACTAGATCTTGCGGTGAGATTGCTCGCTAGGCTCTACCCGGTTCTGGCGATACTCCCGCTGGACAGCGCGGCGAGCTCTCAAGCCCAAGCGCTGGAGCGCTTGGCAAAGTCGATCAATCCAAAAGTCGGCATCCGGCGTTCCGGCAAGTCTGCCACCGTCTGCGTCGTTGCAGGGGTAACGCGCCCATCACTCCGGTGCCCGATCTTTTTCGTGGGATCGGACGGTTGGGCGGCAAAGCTGTCGCGTACGGACCCGGTGGGCTCTGGCCCAAGTCTGCTGCCTTATGGAGCTGGCGCCGCCAGTTGCTTCGGCGCCGCCAACGTCTTTCGAACTATCTTCGCTGCCCAGTTGACCGGCGCCGAGTTGGACGAAACCATCGACCTCTCGCTATGCAGCTACGACAAGACCAAAGCCGGAGAGCCTGGCCCGATCGACTTCCCAGTCGACCTTGGCGAAACCCACCTCGTTGGGCTCGGTGCGATAGGCCATGGCTCGCTTTGGGCGCTAGCGAGACAACCCGATCTCAAAGGTCGTCTGCATGTAATCGATCACGAAGCGATCGAACTCTCAAACCTGCAGCGCTACGCATTGGCTGGCCAGGCGGAGATTGGTATGTCCAAAGCGGTTCTTGCAGCCACCGCCCTTAGATCGACTGCCCTTGAGGTCGAGGCGCACCCTCTGACGTGGGCAGAATATGTTGCGCGCCGGGGCAATTGGGTCTTCGACCAAGTGGGTGTGGCGCTTGACACCGCCGCCGACCGTCTGGCTGTCCAAGGTGCACTGCCGCGATGGATCGCAAACGCTTGGACGCAGGAGCACGATCTCGGTATCTCCCGGCATGGTTTCGATGACGGCCAGGCTTGCCTTTGTTGCATGTACCTGCCATCCGGAAAATCCAAGGACGAGCACCAGCTGATTGCCGAGGAACTCGGAATACCGGAAGCACACGAGCAGGTGAAAACGCTCCTGCAGACCAATGCCGGAGTTCCCAACGACTTTGTAGTTCGCGTGGCTACAGCGATGGCTGTGCCGTTTGAACCGCTAGCCCCGTTTGTCGGCCAGCCCCTGCGCTCCTTTTATCAGCAGGCTATCTGCGGCGGTCTGGTGTTCCAGCTTAGCGAAGGAAGTCGCCGCGTTCGAACTGTGGTTCCGATGGCCTTTCAGTCGGTGCTTGCCGGGATTATGCTTGCCGCGGATTTGGTCAAACATAGTGCGGGGTTTCCCATGAGCCCGACGACGAGCACTCGGGTGAATCTTCTGCGCCCCCTTGGCTCTCACTTGCACGATCCGAAGGCCAAGGACTCCAGCGGCCGCTGCATCTGTAGCGACGACGATTTCATTGCCGCTTACAGGCGCAAATACGGCGAGCGCGTTGATCAGGTAAGCGATGTCTCGGCCGCCTAAACAGACGCGCACCTCTCCGTAGACGCAGGGGGCGCGGCTTGTGGGCGTGACCATGGGCGCCATTATCACACGCTTGGCCCGCTCCTTTGCCGGCCTATCGTCCTCCGCGCATGATCCCTGTTGCCGACGTGATGATCCAGCACCAGCCGCCATGGCACCAGAGGCTGGTCAAACCTCCGTTGTTGGCCGATTTGGACAGTGCTGCATCAGGTCTCGACCGACGTCTCGACAGTCAGGGCTGCTTCGACGGGTGTGAAGATGTCAACATCGACCCCAGGCGCCCGCATCGTCACAATCAGGGCGTACCGAGCCAGAGCGTCGACGCGTTCCAGGTAAGGCTTCTCCTTCCACCAGCCCCCGACCGGGAACACGCCGATCGCATCACGCTCGGCGAGATCGGCGGCGCTGCCCGACCAGAAATCGGCGTGCAACGAGCCGCGATCGCGGAAGGTGCCGAGCAGCCACTCTTCTCCGCCTCCAGCAGGCGCCCCTTCCTCCTCGTCCCGAGCGGCCTGATTGATGCGGGCTCGGAATTCGTCGACTGTCTCGGTCGCTGACTTTACTCTGAACCGAAGACCATGGGACGCGTAACGATGCCGGCGGGTCCATCCGCGTTCACCGGGGTTGGGTTCGATGAAATAGGACAGCGTGACGCGGAGCTCGACCTGGGCAGCGCCGAGCGCCGCGAGCTGCTCCTTCGGCCAAGGCAGGCGATGCAGCTTCATGTCACGCGTTTTGGCAGCCGCGCCGCCCTCGCGCTGGAAAGGCTGAAGCTCATCTTCAACGATAAGCGTGAGGTCGTTCACCGTTGACAGAAGCGCGCGCCCAAGATCTGGCACGCCGTAACCATAGCGCCGCACGAGCGCCTGGATCTCGCCCTTCGCTCCGTTGCACGCATCGATGCGTGCGCGCATCGCCGGAGTCCATTCGGCCGAGTGGACGATCAGGGCGCGAACCGTTTCAGGCCACAGCTCGGGGCGCGCTGATAGAATTAGTCCCGCCATCCGTGCGGCATGGGCCGTTGCCGCGCTCGTATCTCCGAGGGTGGTGAAGTGGCGCAGTTCGGGTCGATAGAAAGTGGTCAATATCTGCAGATCGTCGATCGGCTCGCCAGGCAACACACCGTCATGGGCGAGATTGCCGCCTTCGAAGACGACCTCGGGCTTCACCGGCCACTGCCTGTCCCAAACGACCGAAGTGCGACTGCGCGGCGAGAGCTCGCCGACCGGCGCGATCGGAGCGTAGCCCGCAAAGTCGGTGTCAATGATATCGACCTTTTCTGTGAAAGCGCCGACCGTCAGCGCATTCCAGGCCTGAGAAGGATCATCGACTGCTTCCAGATCGTTGCGCGTCAAATGCTCGGCCGGCATGAGGTCATCGCCGATGTTGCCGGCAGAGAGAACGATCAAGCGTCGCTGCTCCTCTTCGAAACAGAGTTGGTCGATAGCGGCAGACCACGATGTGGGCCTTCCACGCGCCGGACTGGCGCTTGTCACAGCCATTGCGATCGCGCGGCGGCGCTCCGGCGCCTGCACCTCGGCGCGGGCGATCGCTTCCGCGGTGATCGAGCCATAGAGTTCTGGATCGTTTGCCTCGTCTTCTGGCGGAAGGATACGGACACTCTCCAGCCGAAAGGGCAATGGAACTGGATCGCCTCCGACCAGGAGCGGGACCAGATCACCGTACAGGCCGACACCTGCCATTCGCGTCCCGTGGCCGCTCCACGCAGGTGTGTCGTCGCTGCCCCATGCCGGTTTGACGGTGTGCCAGTCTTCAACGGCAAGTGCGGGTTCGATCAACGGGTGGGTGCGACGTACGCCGCTGTCGAGAATGCAGACCGCAATATCGGATTGAGGCGGTCTGACGCGCCCGAGAAGCTCGTCGCTCCAGTCCCTTTGCTCCGCGCCGCCAAGGCCCATGAAGAAGGACGGCGTATCCTTCGCGCGCCGCAGCTCGGCGACGACATCGCTGTGCGCAATCATGCGGTCGAGCATTGCCGTGCTGGCGAGTGCCAGCATGACCACCCGCTCCGGAAACCTGACCGCATGCGTGCGCAAAGTGATGTTCAGGGCTTCGGCAATGTGCTCGAAGTTCTCGCGGCGACCGTCGCGCAGCCAGACTTCCCACCACACCTGCTCGTCAGCGGCCTGGGGGAAGAGGTCGTCGTGGTCGGTAAACAACGATCGTGCAGTCGCCAGCCTGACTGTCTCCATGCGGGAGACGAGCGGCTCGTTGCGCGGTCTGCCGCGGTCAGTGTCAACGTCTCGATACGCCTCGACTTTCCGCAAATAATAGGCTTGCGCGCTTTGCGGCAGGAACACCGACGCTGTGATGGGAGCACCGGGTTGAGTTGGCTCATGGACGGCGACCAGCTCCATGTGCTGGCGACGATCGGCCAACTGGTCGAGGGCCGCCCGTCCGGACATGGGCAGATCGATCTCGAGGTAAAAGCCAGGCGTGCCGACCGACAGCTGGGGGTCACGCGCCGCAATCTGCTGGCGTGCACTTTCGACCGCTTGTTCGATGGATTGCGTCAAGGCCGCAGCATGCGACGCCCGATCACGCGCCGGCAGCGGCGGTGCATGTATAAGTTGGTTGGGCCGCCGATAGGCTTCCCGAATGCCGTTGTTGCGAAGGTGGATATGGGCGCGGTCGCGCGGAAAATCGTCTGCCATTATGATCTGTGCTGTCGCTACTCAGACAGCGAAGCCTGCCGGCGTTCCTTCAGAGCGTCGATGAGCGCTTCCGAGGTGATCCGCTTCCCCCCCCGCAATATGATGGTTTTTGCAGCGTCGTCGGCCGCGCGGGTGATCTCGGCCTGCGACAGTCTCTCTGCCTGAGAGATCGCCTCGTTCCAGGCAAGCCCTCTGGTGTCGAAGCGGTCGAGTCGAGCCCGAAGCAGCGCCTCGATAATCGGCCGATCGGGCACGGCGTATTCGATGACATCGTCGAAACGGCGGAACAAAGCTCTGTCGAGCAGCTCGGGATGATTTGTTGCCGCAATAATCAGGCTGTGGCTGTCGTCTTGCTCGAGAAACTGCAGAAACGAATTCAGCACGCGCCGAATCTCGCCAACATCCTGGCGTTCGCCTCGACGCGCGCCGATGGCATCGAATTCGTCAAAGAAGTAGACGCCCCGCGTCGCCTGCATTGCATCAAAAACAAGCCGCAGCTTTCCGGCAGTCTCTCCCATGAACTTGGTGATCAAACCATCGAGGACGATCATGAAAAGGGGCAGATGAAGCTCCCCGGCCAATGCCGATGCGGTCATCGTCTTGCCTGATCCTGGCGGGCCGACCAGAAGCAGTTTGCGACGGGGAACAAGCCCGTGCTCGCGCAAGCTTGCTTGTTGGCGCTGCTCTCCCAGCACGCGGTGCAGGCGCGAGCGCAGACTGTCCGGCAAAATCATGTCCGTCAGTCGCAGGTCCGGATAGCGCACATGCAGGAGGCCTGCGAGTTCGCCCTTTGGCTGAAAAAGGGGAACCGGCCGACTGCTCTTGGCAATCCGGGCGTCCCTGCTCTTGGCTGCGTCGACCAGATCCTTGAGCTCCTGAGCAAGCTTGCCATGGCCTTGACGTGCCTCATGCGCAGCAAGCTGCATCGCGATAGAGAGGAAACGATCCTCGTCGCCGGCAATGTGGCTTTTAAGCAGCGTCACGATATGGCGGGCCGTGGTCATGGCTCTCTTCTGGGGTATCCGTTTACTTGGCGAAGCGCATGCAACCTAAACGCTTTCAACGGCGATTTGTAACGCGCAATGGTGTTTTTTCTCTTGTCGATGTTCGCCCGTGGCAACTTCAGCGGTGAACTGTTGCGCCGCGGTCATAGGCCAGCCGGAATAACGCCGGCCAGCAGACAACAGTCCGCATCTTCGAGCGCTCGAAGTCTGGCCACTCACGCAGCGTGTCGGGTCCGAACGCTCCAAAGCCGCCCCGCCTGGCAGGTCCATGCGACCGATTGCGGGCGTGCGGCCATAAGGTCTACGCGGGCTCGCATGGCTGCCCGCGCCGCTGGCTAAAAAGCTGTACACCATCTCACGAAACACCAGGTCCGCTCCTTTGCCGGCCGACGGTCCATGAAATCCCCTCCCCACTCACGACACCGGAGACCTCCTTGCCCACATGGCGCTCAAGCACCGGCCGCCATGGCACCAGCGTGAACTCGCGCGACTTTTCAACGACGGCATATTTTCCGCTGGCAAGCTCGACGGAGCGGCGGAGCGTACCCTCTACTCGTCCTCCGAATCGCGCTTCGGCATAGGGCAGGCCAAGTTCCTCCGACAGTTGGCCAGCAACACGGTTCAGTTCTCGCTGGCGCAGGATCGAAAGCATGTTGGCTCGATAGACGATCCCATCCTGTTCTTTATGCGCGAGGCCTTGCGCGATCAGCCACTGCCGCCGGCGAGCTTGCGCCTCTCTCACGTCGCGGCCGAAGCCGGATCCGTGCAAAGGCTCGGGTCTATCGGCAACCAGCTCCCGGTCGAGCCAGGTGGCGCCGTTGAAGCTGACCTGTCGCTCCAGCGCCATTGAGGAGAGCTTGTCGGCAACGACAGGCTCGGCCCTGGCCCGCTGGCCCTCATAATTCGCGACGCGATCGAGATGGTCCGGCGCGATGAGCCAGGTGCCGTTCGGCTCTCGCTCAACGCCGCCGGTCGCGCGGCGGATCGCCTCCAGCCGCCGCACATGCGTTCGCGCAAAGCTCTCGGTGGCGGATGGGTCATGCTTCAGGTGCATATCGACGTCGTAACGGCCGCCATGCGCGGCGGCGATTTCGGCGATGGTACGATCGACCTGCCTCGGCTCGGTGTTCCTTGGCGCGACACGCACGATGCAGCCATTAGGCATCGTTTCCATCGCCTCGCCTCTACCGATGTTGATCCAATGGCTCTTACCGTCGACGGCGTCGACGATCATGTAATGGCGGTCATTGATCTCGTCGGCCAGTCCACGCGCGACAACGCGACCGACGAGAGACTGGACGGGCTCGCCGGATCGATCGTGGATCACCCAGTCGGCGGCCCTGCGGGCAAGCCCCTTGCCGGTCAGTTCGCGGTGCATGGTCTTGATGATGTCGCCGCGTTCGCCGGTGCGGCGCAGCGTGGCTTCGAGCTCATCGTCGAGGCGCCAGGAGCCAGCGCCGACCTCCGCGGCCAGACCCATCCGCTCGAGCTTGCGCAGCCGTCCCTGGTGCAGCGTCTGGCGAATGGCGTCGGGACCGCCCGGCGAGACCAGGCCGTCATCATCACGCATGCTGAGCAGCCGACGGTCGATGCTGGTGAAGCGTTCCTGCTCCATTTCCCGGCGCAGGCGAAGCTCAATCTCGCGGTCGGTTCGCGGACCGAGATCGAGGCTGACCAGCTCGGCCGCCCGCTCGCGGATGCCAGATGAGATATATTCGCGCGCGATGACCAGGTTCTCGCCACGGTCGTCCCTGCCACGGACGATGATGTGGCTGTGCGGGTGGCCGGTGTTGAAATGATCGACCGCGACCCAGTCGAGCTTCGTGCCGAGGTCTTCCTGCATCTGCGCCATGAGCCGCCGCGTCAGCGCCTTGAGGTCGTCGTACTCGATGCCGTCTTCGGCAGCGACGATGAAGCGGAACTGATGGCGGTCGCCGTCCGCGCGATCGATGAACGCCTTGCCGTCGACGCGGCCGCTGTCGGCGCCGTAGAGCTCGCCAGGTTCACCTTCGCGGGTGACCCCGTCGCGCTGAAGATAGCGTAGATGGGCACGCGCCCCGTCCGCGCCCTTGCCGGCGAGCTTGACGACCCGCGCCTTGACGATCACCCGGCGCTGGCGGAAGGCGGCATACCGGTCGCGCGATTTCAGCAGTGCGGCGGCCGCCCCGCCGCGCCCTGTCCGGCTTCCTGTGAAGCGACCACCGCGTTGCGGCCGGCCGCCAGCCCGGTTGATCGCCGCACGAACCTGGCCGGCATAGCGTTTGCCGGCCTTCGAGCCGCGCGACCCGATTTTGCCGAGCTTCGGCCTGAACTCGTCATCCTTAATGCGAGCCTCCCAGACATATCAAGCAAAATCAGACACTTACACGTCAAACCCTCTTGGCACCGGCGGCAGCCTCCCGGAAAAACGATGTGCAGACAAAGATTTAACCGCCTCCTGGAGGCGGTACCTTTATCTTGCCTTCCGCGCCCAGCCCCGCCAGACGCGCCCCCGTCCGCCATGGCTAACGCACCGGCTCCTTCGGCTGCGCGCCGTCCTTGCCGAGCGGCACGAAGAGATCGCCGTTTCGCACGCCTGAGTGAACACCGTCATGAATGAAGAACAGCGACCGTCCGAGAGGAGCGATTTGCGCCTTTGGAGCGACAGATTGGCTTTCGAACGCCTCGATGTCGGCCGCCGAAACTCCGGCCGCCTTGAGTTGGTCGAGGTACTCGACGGTCTCTTCTGGCAGCGGTTTGCCACGCTTCAAATGCTCGTCGTAGCGCTCGGGACCGGCATTGTAGGCGCCAAACAGGCCAGGAAATCCGAAGCGGTCATACATGGCACTGAGATAGGCCGTGCCGGCCAGGATATTGTCGCGCGGATCGTGGGGGTTAGGCCCAAGGCCGTGTTCGACCCGCATCTCTTCATAGGTGCCGGGCATCACCTGCATGAGGCCCATGGCGCCAGCGGGGGAGGTGATGGGGCGGCCGCCGCGCATTGTCTTGCCGCCGCTTTCGGCAGCCATGACGGCATAGATCCAGGCTTGGGGAATATGGAAGCGCCGGCTTGCTTCCGATACCAACGTCTGCCACTTTCGCAGCTGCGGACTTTGGGAGATGGCGACCGGCTCAGCGCCGGTCGAGGCGGAACAGGCGCATGGCGCAATGGCGATCATGCCCAACAAGAGGAGGGTCACTCGGTCCATAGTGGTACGAGCCTCCCGATGACATTTTGAGTGGGAACAGGCCCGAAATAGCGGCTGTCGAAGGAGCGGTTTTTGTCGCTGCCGAGCAGGAAAACCTCGTTATCCCCGAGCGCTCGGCAGCCGTTCCACCATGGCAAAGGTCGGCCTTCGGCGTCGATTTTGAGCCGGCGCGCGACGATGTCGCCGCCGATGATGATGGCGTCATTGAAGGCGCAGACATTATCGTCCGGCAGCGCTGCAAGACGTTTTGCCAGCGGCACATTGCGAGGCAGATAGCTGCGCTCGGCGGCGAGATACGCCGCGTATTCAGGCGGGCGCACGAGCACGAGATCGCCACGCGCCAGCGCTCCCGCAGCGATGCGGTAAAGGCCGATCGGCGCGCTGGCCGAGGCGTTCCAGACCAGCCAAGGGGCGGGCTTTCCCAGCGCCGTGAAGCCCAAAAGACCGAGACCGGCCGCGGCCAAGGCGACCGTCTTACGGGCTCGAACACGCCTCAGGCGGCTGCCGATCAGATGGATGGAAGGGCGCCGCCTCATGAACGGCCTCCCGTGCCGCCCTGGCCGGAACCGGCCTTGCCATCGCCGGCGATGGAGTGCTGCGGGTGTCCTTTCGACCAATGGTCGAGTTCGTCGATGTGATAGCGGACATAGCGGCCGTGCTTGCGGAATTTCGGGCCGCCGCCCTTGAGCCGCATCTTTTCGAGCGTGCGCTGGGAGAGCCCGATATAGAAGGCGGCTTGGGCTGTGCTGAGAAACGGGCTGCCCTTTTTCGCGCGGGCCGCGCGTTCGTTTTCGTCGTCCATGATGATCCTCGTTTCGCTTCGGACAAGCGAGGGCGAGGATGGGCGAGGGAGATCGTCTCGGGGACGGGCGAAGAGTCGGGGGAGAGTTTTCGCCGCCCTTTAGGGCGGACGGGGTTTGGGTGGAACTCCTGGGAATGAGCCCCGCGCCGGGGCTGCGGCGCGAGGCTCTTATCTCGGCCGGTCAGTCGGCCGGGTTCCAGATGATGGCGTAGGTGTCGTGATCGTCCTGGCCGGCGGCTCGGCCGAGATTGGCGTAGAGCTTGCGCGGTCCGAACTCCGGCGCTGCAATCGACAGGCTCACATAATCCTTGCCGGAAGTCTCGCCGGTGCGGATCCAGCCAGCGCCGACTTCGACCCCTTGCGTAAGCACCCGGAAGTCGGGATGGTTATCGGCGCTCTTGGCCTGGTTGGGGACGATATCGATGTCGGCGCGGACGCTGAGCGTCTTGAACTGGCCCTTGTAGGCGCCGTTTTCCTGCTTGTTGACGTAACCGATCGCGGTCATTTCGAAGTCTCCTTTTGTGGTTTCGCCGGGGACCATCCCCTGCGATGGCGCACCGTAATGGGCGCGTCAGGACCGCCTGAATCCGACAGGGCCGCAGCGACAGTGAAGGACCCGAGCGGGCAGCTTTTTTGTGAGCGAAGCGGCGCGAGGAAGCCGCCGCAGGCGGCGGGGAAAAAAGCTGATGGCGCGAGGGTTTCGGGCGGCCGGACCCGCCCATAGGTCGACAAGCCAGCCGCAGGGATGGTCCTTGGAGAGAGCATGGAGACCGCTCGCCAAGTGCGGTCTGTCAGCCAAGCAGGACGCCGGGATGAAACGGCCTGCAAAGATGCTGCGCCCTTATGCCGGATCGAGATCGTGCCAGCGGGTCGGGCGCCAGAGCAGACATCCGGCATGGTGCGATCTATGAAAGCAGGGCTCGCCAGCGGGAATTTGATACGCGAGGGGGCCAAAGTAAGGCTGGATGAGAAGCCGGTGCTACCTGCAGGTCCAGTGTCATGTGGCGGCGCTCGGGAAACCGCTACGCAATGTAACGCGCTCTTATGAGGCGAACAGACCGGCCCCAAAACCGATCGACCGGTGGTCGGCGCGAAACGCGTCATGCCTGTCCGAAAGCTGACAGTGGCAGAAGACGCATGTCGGGTTCCGCACAATTGACCATGCTGGATTTGTGAGGTTTTCAGGGAGAGCCATGCGTTCACTTCCCAGTGAGCTTTGGCACGGCATTTGCTCTTGATGTGGCAACACGGATCGAAGGTTGACTGCATGCACAAGCGCGAGATGAGCAATGCTCTCCTTTCCTGGAGGCTTGGCAGCAGATTCGATTTGACGTTGCGAGGAGCTTCAGCCGCTCGCGGCGGAAGTGATCTCAAATCTGAAGGCACCGTTGGGGCCGCAGCCATCAAACACATCTTTCTCTTTTTCGCAGCTCGTCTTCAACGCGATGCGGACTTCTTCGCGTCGACGGCGGCCGAAGGTGGAGAAGGGGCTCGACTTGCAAAAAGGAGTTGTCAATGACGTCTTACGTTCGCACCAACAGCCCGGCGCAGGTGCGCTCACTGTCCACCTTTGGCAAGCATCTGCAAAGGAGCGTGCTGACGGCGACGCTGCTTGCCGCGGCTTCGACGGGAAGTGAAGCGCAGCCCTATGTTCGTGCTGACGGCAGCACGACTGACGACTTGGAAGCGGCGCGAGCAAGTTGGCGTCATGACGCCGAATTCAATGGAAATGTGGGGCTCGCAGCCATCAACGCGGATGCCGCGTATGCGTTGGGTTCCACCGGGGAGGGGGCCAGAGCTCCTCGCCTGCCCTCGTCCGTCTTGACGAGTGCCCGCTTACAGCCTACCTCACTATCGCGTTAGCACTCGTCCATCGCGAGTGCTAACAAAAACCCCTCAACAGCGCACCAGGGAAAAATCCGAAAATGGCAAAGTCGAAGTTCCGCCCGCTGCATGACCGCGTGGTCGTTCGCCGGGTCGAATCCGAATCCAAGACCGCTGGCGGGATCATCATCCCCGACACGGCAAAGGAAAAGCCGCAGGAAGGCGAGATCATCGCTGTCGGCTTCGGCGCTCGTGACGAAGCTGGCAAGCTGGTCCCGCTGGACGTCAAGGCCGGCGACCGCATCCTGTTCAGCAAGTGGTCGGGCACGGAAGTCAAGCTCAATGGCGAAGACCTTCTGATCATGAAGGAATCCGACATCATGGGCATCATCGGCTCATATCAGGCCCTTTCGTCAACTGAATTCCCGGGCTCGATTGAAGCCCCTGCCAGGAGCTAAAAATGGCTGCCAAAGACGTAAAATTCTCCCGCGATGCCCGCGAGCGCATGCTGCGCGGTGTCAACATCCTCGCTGACGCGGTGAAGGTCACGCTCGGCCCCAAGGGCCGCAACGTGGTCATCGACAAGTCGTTCGGCGCCCCGCGCATCACCAAGGACGGCGTCACCGTCGCCAAGGAAATCGAGCTTGAGGACAAGTTCGAAAACATGGGCGCGCAGATGGTCCGCGAAGTTGCTTCGAAGACCAACGACATCGCTGGCGACGGCACCACGACCGCGACCGTTCTGGCGCAGTCGATCGTCCAGGAAGGCCACAAGGCCGTTGCCGCCGGCATGAACCCGATGGACCTGAAGCGCGGCATCGACCTCGCGGTAACCGACGTCGTTGCGACCCTGATCAAGAACGCCAAGAAGATCAAGACCTCCGAAGAGGTTGCCCAGGTCGGCACCATCGCCGGCAACGGCGATGCTTCGGTCGGCAAGATGATCGCCGAAGCGATGCAGAAGGTCGGCAACGAAGGCGTCATCACGGTTGAGGAAGCCAAGACCGCCGAGACCGAACTCGAAGTCGTCGAAGGCATGCAGTTC
>NZ_RZRV01000052.1:0-31347 GCF_004023085.1 Mesorhizobium sp. M7A.F.Ca.US.010.02.1.1
TCAGGGGCCCTGCGGGCAGGGACCAAAGGGACCGAGCGGGCCACAAGGCTCGCCTCCCGATCTCGAAGACATTATCCGCCGCGGCCAGGACCGGCTGCGGCGCGCTCTTCCGGGTGGCGGCGGCGCGAGCCCGGCCATCTTCGCGCTGATCGCGGCTGCACTTGTGGTGCTGTGGGCGTTCAAGGCGGTTTATACCGTGCAGCCCGACGAGGTCGCGGTCGAACTGCGCTTCGGCAAGCCGAAGACCGAACTGTCGCAGCCTGGCCTGCATTTCCATTGGTGGCCGCTCGAAACCGTCGAGACGGCCAAGATTTCCGAGCAGCTCGTCGATATCGGCGGCGGCGGCGCGACAAGTGGCAACACGTCCGGGCTGATGCTTACCGGCGACCAGAACATCGTCAACGTCCAGTTCTCGGTGGCCTATCAGGTCTCCGACCCGAGCGCGTATCTCTTCGATGTGTCCGATCCCGACGGCATGCTGCGGCAGGTTGCCGAAAGCGCCATGCGTGAAGCCGTCGGCCGCCGGCCGGCGCAGGACATCTTCCGCGACGACCGCCAGGGCATTGCCGCCTCGGTGCGTGAAATCATCCAGACGACGCTGGACGGCTACAAGGCCGGTCTCAACGTCAACGCCGTCTCGATCGAGGATGCGGCACCGCCACGTGAAGTGGCCGATGCGTTCGACGAAGTGCAGCGCGCCGAGCAGGACGAGGACAAGTTCGTCGAGCAGGCCAACCAGTACTCCAACCAGAAGCTCGGGCAGGCGCGCGGCGAGGCCGCACAGATCCGCGAAGACGCGGCCGCCTACAAGAACCGGGTCGTGCAGGAAGCCGAGGGTGAGGCGCAGCGCTTCATCTCGGTCTATGACGAATATGCCAAGGCGCCCGATGTAACGCGCAAGCGCCTCTACCTGGAAACCATGGAGAAGGTTCTGAAGGATTCGAGCAAGGTCATCGTCGAGCAGGGCAACGGGCAAGGGGTCGTTCCCTATCTGCCGCTGCCGGCATTGCAGCCGAAAGCGCCGGCACCCGCTGCGCCCAGTGGCGTTACGGGAGGTAACCAGTGATGGCCAACCGTCTTCCCATCATCGTCGTCGCAGCAGCGGTTATCCTGTTCCTGCTCTATTCGTCGGTCTTCGTGGTCAATGCGCGTCAGCAGGCGCTGGTGCTCAGGTTCGGCGAGATCGTCGACGTCAAGAGCGAACCCGGCATCTACTTCAAGGCGCCGTTCTCGTTCTTCGACGCCGATACGGTGCAACTGATCGAGAACCGGGTGCTGCGCTTCGACCTCGACAACATCCGCGTCCAGGTCTCGGGCGGCAAGTTCTATGAGGTCGATGCCTTCATCGCCTACCGCATCTCGGATCCGCGGGTCTTCCGCTCCGCCGTGTCCGGTCAGATCGAATTGGCCGAGGCCCGGCTCAGGACGCGTCTCGACGCTGCCTTGCGCCGTGTCTATGGTCTGCGTGATTTCGAGGCAGCACTCTCCGAAGAGCGCGGCGTGATGATGCGCGAAGTCCGCGACCAGCTCAGGCCCGATGCCACATCGCTCGGCCTGCAGATCGAGGATGTCCGCATTCGCCGCACCGATCTCACGGCCGAAGTCTCGCAGCAGACCTTCGACCGCATGAAGGCGGAACGCCTGGCGGAGGCTGCCCGGCTGAGGGCGCGCGGCAATGAAGCGGCACAGCGCATCACGGCCCGCGCCGATCGCGAAGTGGTCGAGATTGTCGCCGAAGCGCAAAAAGAGTCGGAAATCCTGCGCGGCGAGGGCGAAGCCCAGCGCAGCGCCACCTTCGCGGGAGCCTATCAGCGCGATCCGGCCTTCTTCGACTTCTACCGGTCGATGAACGCCTATGGCACGGCGCTGGACAACACCGGAACGACGATGGTGCTTTCGCCGAACTCGGAGTTCTTCCGTTTCTTCCGCAATCCCGACGGCGGCGAGGGGCCGGCAAAGCCGGCTTCGCCTGCGCCAAACGCTCCGGCGACGGCACCCGCCGCGCCGGCACAGCCCAGCACCGGCCAGTAGCGGCCGGTGCAGGATTTTCTTGCCGCCATGGGCCTGGTCCTTGTCATAGAGGGTCTGGTCTATGGCGGTTTTCCCGGCCTGGCCAGAAAACTTGCCACCGAAGTGCTGTCGCTGCCCGAGAACGCGCTGCGGATCGCCGGGCTGGCGGCGATCGTGATCGGCGTCGGCATCGTCTGGCTGGTACGAGGCGCATGACGGCTGCGATGATTTATCCTCTGCCGATAGTCATAGCCGCAAACGTGCCGTATTTTTTGCCAACATGGCGTGACGCGGCGTTTTCGTCGAAGCGCTTTTCTTTTCAAGGATACCGGGAGGCTTCTCGATGACATCCAATACAATTCTGTGCGCGGCTCGGCGGACATTCATCGCTGGCGCGGCGGCACTTCTTGTCAGCGCCGTCGCTGTCCCGTCCTTCGTGACGCCGACATTTGCCGCCGATGGGCCCGCTTCGGTCGCCGATCTGGCGCAAGGCCTGCTCGGCGCGGTGGTCAACATATCGACTTCGCAGACGGTCAAGGGTACCGAAGGCCCGGGCGCGGTGCCGATGCCGCAATTGCCCGAGGGTTCGCCCTTCCAGGATTTCTTCGACGATTTCTTCAAGAACCGCGGCGGCGACAAGGACAACGGCTCGCAGAAGGTGCAGTCGCTGGGCTCCGGCTTCGTCATCGATGCCGAGCAAGGCATCGTCGTCACCAACAACCATGTCATTGCCGATGCCGACGACATCGAGGTCAATTTCTCCGATGGTGTCACCTTGAAGGCGACGCTGGTCGGCACCGACACCAAGACCGATGTCGCCGTGCTCAAGGTCGATCCGAAAGGCCACAAGCTGACGGCGGTGAAGTTCGGCGATTCCACCAAGATGCGCGTCGGCGACTGGGTGATGGCGATCGGCAATCCGTTCGGCCTCGGCGGCACGGTGACGGTCGGCATCGTCTCTGCCCGCAACCGCGACATCAATTCCGGCCCCTATGATGACTTCATCCAGACCGATGCCGCGATCAACCGTGGCAATTCCGGCGGACCGCTGTTCAACAGCGCCGGCGAAGTCATCGGCATCAACACGGCGATCATTTCGCCTTCCGGCGGTTCGATCGGCATCGGCTTCTCCATCCCCTCGCAGCTCGCGTCCGGCGTCGTCGACCAGTTGCGCCAGTTCGGCGAGACGCGGCGCGGCTGGCTGGGCGTGCGCATCCAGCCGGTGACCGACGACATCGCCGAAAGCCTCGGCATGGCGACCGCCAAGGGCGCGCTGGTCGCCGGCGTGATCAAGGGCGGCCCGGTCGACAATGGCACCATCCAGGCGGGCGACGTCGTCATCAAGTTCGACGGCAAGGATATCCATGAGATGCGCGATCTGCCGCGCGTCGTCGCCGAAAGCCCGGTTGGCAAGGCGGTCGATGTGCTCATCGTGCGCAAGGGTGTCGAGCAGACCGTGAAAGTAACGCTCGGCCGGCTCGAGGACGGCGAAAAACTCGCCAGCGGCGAGGAGGGCAGCAACACCGACCAGGACAAGGGTGACAAGGCTCCAGCCGTTTCCACTGCTTCGGTGCTTGGCATGACGGTCGGTGAACTGAACGACGAGACGCGCAAGAAGTTCAGCATTGCCGCCGATGTTTCGGGCGTCGTCATCACCGATGTCACCAAGGACTCTGCCGCCGCCGAGCGCGGCATCCAGCCAGGCGAGGTGATCACCGAGATCGCACAGGAATCGGTTTCTACCCCCAAGGATGTCATGGACCGGATCGGCGCCTTGAAGGAACAGGGGCGCAAGAATGCGCTCTTGATGCTGGCCTCGAAGACCGGCGAGCTCAGGTTCGTGACGATCCGAATGGACTGAGATCCGGAAGATCCGGCGAAATCCTCATCTTGAATGGAAAGGGCGGCTAGCAAGCCGCCCTTTCTCCTTGTTCCCAATCGGCGCGGGAGAGCCGGTAGAACACATGGCGCTTGAGCGCGGGGTGGCTGTCGGGAATGCCGGGATGATCGAAGTCGGCCGGTGGATCGGCTCTCATGCCGAGGCGCTCCATGACGGCGGTGGAGCGGCGGTTGTCCGCGACGGCGAAGGAGACGATTTCGTCAAGGCCGAGGGTTTCGAAGCCGTAGGCAAGCCATGCCTGAGCCGCCTCGGTGACGTAACCTCTGCCCCAGAATTCAGGCGCCAATCGCCAGCCGATCTCGATCATGCTGGCTGGCAGGAAGTCCATGTGATCGGTTCCGGTTATACCGACAAAACCGATACATTCCCCCGATGCGGCGATTTCTGCGGCCGCAAAGCCAATGCCGTCGCGATCGATGGCGGCGCGGAACTGATCCATCTTGGCATCCGCCTCGGCGCGGCCACGGCGGAACGGAAAGAACTCCATCACCCGGTCGTCGGAGTTGATGCGGTGGAACAGGTCGCGGTCGCGATCTTCCCAGTTGCGCAGGATCAGGCGCTCGGTACGCATTGGTTTCATTGCACAAACTCCTCCTGCCTGTAGCCTTGCACATAAAGCAGCGCGGTCAGGTCGCCATGATCGATGCGGACCTTGGCCTGTGCCGCCACCGTCGGCTTGGCGTGGAGCGCGACACCGGTACCGGCCAGGCGGATCATGTCGAGATCATTGGCGCCGTCGCCGACGGCGATGGCGTCGGCGGGCGTCAGGCCGAGGCGCGCTGAAATTTCGATCAGCGCGTCCGCCTTGGCGGCGCGGCCGAGGATCGGTTCGCCGACCAGCCCGATGAAGCGGCCGTCCTGCTCGAGCAGGCGATTGGCGCGGTTCTCCTGGAAGCCGAGCATGGCGGCGATGCGCGTCGTGAAGACCTCGAACCCGCCAGACACGAGTGCCGTCCAGGCGCCGTTGGCGCGCATGGTCCGGACCAGAACACGGCCGCCCGCGGCCAGCGTCAGGCGATTGGCGACGATGCGATCGACCACGGCGGCGTCGAGGCCCTTGAGCAACGCCACCCGTTCACGCAAAGCCGGTTCGAAGGCGATCTCACCATTCATGGATCGCGCGGTGATGGCCGCAACATGATCCTTGACGCCGATCTCATCGGCCAGCTCGTCGATACATTCCTGGTCGATCATGGTCGAATCCATGTCGGCGATCAGGATTTTCTTGCGGCGGGTTTCTGCCTCTTGGACGATCACGTCGACCGCCTCGCTGGCAAGTGCCGTGCGCAAGACGGCACTCGTGACGGCGTCGTCGGCTGCCTCAGGCAGGACGAGATCGCAGGCAATACCTTCGGCCAGCCAGACAACAGCGCTTGCGCCGACCGACCGTGAGGCCATATTCGCAAGCGACAGCGACAAAGCGCGCTCAGTGGGACGGGAAACAAGCGTGGCGATGAGCGGCATGAAACATTCCGGCGGGCAGGCGGGCGAGGGCCGCGTGAAGAACGCGATCCTGATAGCCGGGCCGACCGCCAGCGGCAAGTCGGCGCTTGCGCTCGATCTGGCCGAGCGCAGGGGTGGCGTGATCGTCAACACCGATTCCATGCAGGGCTATTCGGGGCTCGACGTGCTGACCGCCCGGCCGGAGGCGGCCGACCTCGCCCGCGCACCGCATTTCCTCTACGGCCATGTCCACCCGGCGACACCCTATTCCACCGGAGCCTGGCTGCGCGACGTGATGAAGCTGATCGAGGACGGCACATTCTTCGAACGGGCAGTGATTTTCGTCGGCGGTACCGGGCTCTACTTCCGCGCGCTGGCCGAGGGCATTTCGGAAATGCCCGACATTCCGCAGCGGGTCCGCGACCGCTGGCGCTATGAGTTGAAGGAGCAGGGCGCCGTCAAGCTGCACAGCTTGCTGCTGCGCGAGGATTCGGCGGCCGCCATGATGCTCAAGCCAACCGACAGCCAGCGCATCGTGCGGGCATTGGAGGTTCTCGATGCGTCTGGCCGTTCGATCCTGGAATGGCAGGCGGAACGCGGCCAGCCGCTCATCGACAGGGAAAGCGCGCGTTTCCTGGTGATCGATCCGGATCGGGCGGCGTTGGTCACTCGCATCGACAAACGCTTCGACCAGATGCTGGACAAGGGCGCGCTGGACGAGGTCAAGCGGCTTGCAGCACTTGGTCTCGATCCCGAATTGCCGGCGATGAAAGCGATCGGCGTTCGCGAACTGCAGGCAGCGATGGCCGGAGAGATTGGCTTTCCCGAGGCAATCGAACGCGCCAAGATCGCGACCAGGCAATATTCCAAGCGGCAAACCACCTGGTTCAGGCATCAATTGGGGCCGGAATGGCTGAGGTTGCGCCCCGGTGATGATCTGGAAACCACGATCTCAGCGCTTGCTTCCGATGCAACCTGAAAAGTTTACCTGCAAGGAAAGGTTCCCGTTGTGGTTGTCCAAATTAACCCTCCGTAAGCCCGCCCATGCCATAAGATCAGTGGGCACTTTTCCAACGGGGAGCAGATGCGTTTCCACAAGGCGGAATCAGCATTTTTCGTCTTTATATTCGTGATCCTGGCCGCCGGCCTGGTGACGCTGCATGCTTACGGACTTCTGCAGTCCTTCGCCGACGAGTTGCATACGGCTTCGGGTCTGGACAAGGTCATCTATCTCAACAAGCTCTTGTTCGCGACCGGCGTGCTCCTGGCCACCGCGCTGTTCTTCGGCATTTTCTTCATCTATCCGCTGATCCGCAAACAGGCGACGGAGGAAGGCAAGCTGCGCGCCATGACGGTCTCGCTCAGCGCGCGCTCGGAAACACTCGAGCATGCGGCGCTGACCGACGGCCTGACCGGCATGCAGAACCGGCGCTATTTCGATGATGCGCTGAAGGAGTATCTCGAGGAGTTCCGGCGCATCGAAAAGCCCGTCGGTCTGATGATCCTCGATCTCGACCATTTCAAGCAGGTCAACGACACCCACGGCCATGACGTCGGCGACGAAGTGCTCAAGGCCGTCGCGAACTGTCTCAAGGACATGACGCGCTACCACGATGTGGTGGCGCGATTGGGCGGCGAGGAGTTCGCCGTGGTCACGCCCAATATGGACGCCGAGCTTCTGGGCAAGTTTGCCGAGCGCATCCGCAAGGCGATCGCCAACATGTCGGTGCTGTCAGGCAATGTCCGCCTCAAGATCACCACCAGCGTCGGGCTCGCCGTCTGGGACCGCAAGGAAACAGCGGAAGAGTTCTATCGCCGCGCCGACCGCCAGCTTTACGAAGCGAAGAGGCAAGGCCGCAACCGCGTCTGCGCCTGAAATCCCATCACTGAAGTCGTGAGGCTGATCGTCTGGCGCCGTTTTCTGCGCTTCCGATGCCTACGGCCTCAAATGTCCGCTCCGCTTCGGTTCTCGAAAACAGCACCACCCGACTCAGCCTGACGAATTCCCTGACGGGATTTACCCATGGATATCGGAAGCCCTGACTTGGGTGCTCAGACCCATCCGCCGATGTGCGTGACGCCCAAACTCAATCGTTTTGCGGGCGCAGGCCGAAGGTTGCGGGCTTGAGGCCGTAGCGCATGTCGAAATCGTCGTCCGATGGCGCGCGCGCGGCGGGTGGCTTGCGGTAGTCGGGATCGCCGGCCTGGCGGCCTGAATCGACGACCTCGGCGAAGGCCATCGCCTGCTGCGTTGATTTAGGCACGTTGCGCAGTCGTTCCACGATCGCCACCAGATCGACATCGTCGCCGGCTTTCGACGAGGCGGCCTCTTCGCGCTTGGCGGTGCCAGGAAGCAGGTGGCTCGGCAGTTTTTCGAACTTCAGCCGCATGGTCGTCGCCACGCCTTCGCCGAAGGCGATGGCTTCGCGCTGGCCCATGGAGGACAGGAAGGCAAGCGTCGAGGCGGAAGAATCGGCAATCGCCGAGCGGATGATCGCCTGGTCCTGCTCATTGGCAAGCCGCATGGCGAAAAAAGTCGAGCATTGCGACAGGATGGTCGGGTCGAGCTCGCCAGGGCGCTGGGTGACGACGCCGAGATAGCAGCCATATTTGCGGCCTTCCTTGGCGATGCGCGACAGCGCGTGCCTTGTCGGCGCGAAGCCGAGGCGCGGGTCGGCCGGCATATAGCGGTGCGCTTCTTCGCACAAAAACAGAAGCTGCAGCTTGCCCTCGCTCCACAGAGCGAGGTCGAAGGCCAGGCGCGCCAGCACCGAGCAGACCGAATTGACCACTTCCGACGGCATGCCGGCCATCTCGAAGCAGGTTACCGGGCGGCCATGATGCGGCACGCGGAAGATGTTGCCGATCGTCTCGTGGATGGTGTCCTCGATCAGGCGCGAGTTGAACATGAAGCGATAACGTGGATCGGCCGCCGCCGATTCGATGCGCGTCTTCAGCGATTTGAGCGTCGGGCGATCGGTCTTGCTTTCGAGCATGCCCATGCGCTCATCGATCTGCTTGAGCAGGTCGGCGATGCGGTAAGGCACCGGCGTATCGGCGGTCAGCGCATCGCTGCCGCGCCTGATATAGGAGCCCGAATTCGGGTTGCGGTAGAGATTCTTGGCGGCCGGAATGAGGTCGCGCAAGGCGTCGATTTCTTCCGGCTCGGTCTCGCGGCCCCGGAACAGCACCTCGGCGAATTCCTCCAGCGTGAACATCCAGAACGGAAGATCCAGGGTTTTGGAATCGACCCTGACGCAGTATTCGGGCAGCGATGCAGCGAACTCGTTGTGCGGGTCGAGGATCAGGATGCGCAGATCCGGCCGTGCCGCGATCGACTTGCGTAGCAGCAGCGAGACGGCGGTGGATTTGCCGACGCCGGTGGTGCCGACAATGGCGAAGTGACGCGCCAGCGTATCGTCGATGGCGATGTTGGCGGCGATCGTCTCGTCCTGCGCGAGCGTGCCGATCGTGATCGAATGACGCCCCGCGAGGTCATAGACCGCCTGCAGGTCGCGGGTGCGGATGCGATGCGCAACGGCGCCGATATGCGGATAGGTGGTGATGCCGCGGTCGAAGACCGGTTTGGCGCCGGGCTCTGCTCCGTCACGGACTTCGCCGATCAGCTCGATGCTGACCTCGATGGCGTTCTGGCCCTCATTGCTCCACGCGCGGTCCGACTTGCCGATTGCGTAGACCAGGCCGACGGTTCGCGTCGATCCGAGATTGATGGAAATCATCTTGCCGACCGTCCACAGGCCGGTCACCGCGCCGTCGGCGTCGTTCGCGTAGGCGCTGATGGTGGCGCGCGCGCCATCGCATTGCACGACATTGCCGAGGATGCGCTTGTCGTTCTGCTCTGCGTCGCGGCGCTCCTGCGATGTCGGTTCTCCAACGGAGGCTTCGCGTTCGACATACATGGACAGGCCAATCCCCATTTCCCCTGGAGCATCGATGCTACCCGAATGGGGTTAAGGCCCGATGAGGTCGGATGGTGTAGAGAGCATTAAGGGGCTCGTGGAAATTGTCGCAAGGCGGCTCTTCTCCGGCGTCTATTTTTCGCTATAATAGACATATGGATGATATAGCGAACGACATTTCCTCGACGATCGGCCGCAGGATACACGCCGAAAGGATCGTGCGCGACTGGTCCCTGGCCGAACTCGCGGAGCGTTCCGGCGTCTCGAAGGCGATGCTCAGCACGATCGAGCGGGGCAAGACCAGCCCGACGGCGGCGCTTCTGGTGCGCATCGCGTCGGCCTTCGGCATGACGCTGTCGACCTTGATCGCGCGCGCGGAATTGCAGGGCGGCGGGCTGTTGCGCGAAGCCGACCAGCCGGTGTGGCGCGATCCCGACACCGGCTATGTCAGGCGGCATCTTTCGCCGGCTGGCGATATGCCGCTGGAACTGATCAAGGTGCATCTGCCGGCGGGCGCCAAGGTCAGTTTTCCGGCCGCTTCATACGCCTTCATCAAGCAGCAGATATGGCTGATCTCCGGGCGGCTCGAATTCATCGAAGGTGAGACAGTGCACAAGCTTGTATCAGGCGACTGCCTGGCGCTTGGGGCGCCGTCGGACTGCACCTTCCATGCCCTGGAGCCCGGCGCCGACTATCTCGTCGCGCTGGTCAGGGGCTGACACAATGGCAAGAAGACCAAAGCGCTCCCATAATGGGGGGCCGCCTCTCGATGAGTACAACGGCCCGCCATGGGGCAAGGGCGATCCCTACATCTTTCTTGCCTGGCAGGCAGCGTACGCCAAGGCGTGGAAGGCGCCGAGCCACGAGGTGATGCTGCTGCGCATGGACAGAGCCGAGCGGCTTGGCCTGACCTATGAGGAGTACACGCTCGAGATCCTCGAGCGCGGGCGGCATCTCGGGCACGAAGACGCCGACCGCATCAGCGCCATCAAGGCGGCGCGAAAGCGACGCCGCGCGCGCCATCTGGACTGACAGCAATGCGCCCGCTTCTATCTCAATCACAGGATATCCTGCACATGAACTCGATCGAGATCGCAACCCTGAACCCGGCTGCCGAGACGCAGGACATGCTGGCCGAATTGCTGGTCGCAACGGTGGCGGCCGGCGGTTCGGTCAGCTTCATGCATCCGTTGGCGCCGCAGGCGGCAAGGACGTTCTGGGAAAAATCGCTGGCCGCGGCGGCAAGGGGCGAAAGATCGGTGCTTGGCGCCTGGGATGGCAAAAACCTGGTCGGCACCGTGACCTTGCTGCTCGATTGTCCGCCCAACCAGCCGCACCGGGCCGAGATCGCCAAGCTGATGACATCAGTCGATTACCGGGGCAGGGGTGTGGGAACGCGCCTGATGCGGGCCGCCGAGAGCCTTGCCATCGAGAGGGGCCGCACGCTGCTGGTTCTGGACACGGCGACCGAGGAGGGCGCCTCAGGCCTCTATGAGCGGCTGGGCTTCACGCTGGCCGGTGAGATACCGGACTATGCCCTGAAGCCGCATGGCGGGCTGACCGGCACGCTGATTTACTGGAAGCGGATCGGGCCAATCTCGTAACCGGTCATGCCGGCGCGGAGAGGCGTGACAGCAGCCACTGGCGAAAATCCTGTTCGGCACCGGTCAGGCGTGCTGTCGACGCCTTGGTCAGGAAATGCCCCGATGTGCTGGAAAGTTCATAGTCGGAAAGCCTGACCAGCGTCTTGCTGTCGAGCGCCGCATCGACCAGCGGCCGCGAGCCCAAAAGCACGCCGGCGCCGGCGCTCGCCGCCTCCATGGCGGTGACGAAACTGTCGAAGCGGTGCGATCGTCTGGGATGGCCAGCCAGTCCAGCGGCGGCGAACCATTCCGCCCACATTTCGCGCGCGCCGGCGACCAGAAGCAGCGGCAGGGAGGTCCAGTCGGGGTTGCCGGCGAGCACTGGCGCCGCCACCGGCACGAGCCGCTCTGCGGTCAGCCTGTCGGCTTCACGGCCGGGAAAGGATCCGTTGCCAAAACGGATGTCGAGCACCGAGCCCGGCAGGTCGTAGTCAGCAGGGCGATGGATCGTCACCAGATCGAGCTGGATGCGCGGCAGCGCCTTCGCCAGATCGGGCAGCGCCGGGGCGAGCATCAGCAAGGCAAAGGAGATTGGCGCGCGGATCGAGACGGTCTGGATGGCGCGCGGCTCGAACAGTTCCGCGGTGCTGTTGCCGATGGTGGCGAAGGCCGACTGGATGTGGGGCAGGTAAGCCGCACCCTCTGGCGACAGCGCGACGCCGCGCGCCAGCCGCGAAAACAGGCGCGTCTTCAGCCATTCCTCGAGAAGCCGGATGTGCTGGCTGACGGCGGCCTGGGTAAGGCCGAGCTCGGCTGCCGCCGCGGTGAAATTCGACAGCCGCGCCGCCGCCTCGAAACTGCGCAGCCAGTCCAGAGGCGGCACCGGTGTATTTGTACGAGCCATTAGTATTCTGCGGTCATTGGCTAAAAAATGATAATTTGAGTTATGTCTGTCGCGCGATCAACATGCAATCGAAACCCTGCGGATCAGGCTGCGGGGGACGCAATGGACAGGAACGGATCTCCATGCTCACCCAGGCGCGGATCGGCGACGAAGGCAGAACAATCGACCTTGGCTGGCAGGACGGGTCGCGCAGCCGTTTTCACGCCATGTGGCTGCGCGACAATGCGCTGGACGACAAGACGCGCAGCGCCGGCAATGGTCAACGGCTCATCACCATTCTCGACATTCCCGCCGACACCAGGATCGGCGCCGCGTCGATCAAAGGCGGCGCCCTGGAAGTCAGCTTCGTGCCCGAGCAGAAGACGGTCAGCTTTCCCGCGGCATGGCTGAGCGCCAATGCCTATGATCGTGACGCAGGCCGCCAGCCCGGCTGGACAGGCGAGGCCACCGTGCGATGGACCAAGGCCTCGATGCAGAATTCGGTGCCGCGCGCCGGCTATGTTGCGGCCAGCCGCGATCGCGCTGTGCTGGGGCAATGGCTGTCGGCGGTGAAAACCTGTGGCTTCGCGGTGATGGACGATCTGCCGACCGAATCCGGGGCACTGTGCAAAGTGTCCGATCTTTTCGGCTACATCAGGGAAACCAATTACGGGCGCTGGTTCGAAGTGCGCGCCGAGGTCAATCCGAACAATCTCGCCTACACGAATCTCGGCCTCCAGGCGCACACCGACAATCCCTATCGCGACCCTGTGCCGACGCTGCAGATCCTGTCCTGCATCGAGAATACGGTTGAGGGCGGCGAGTCCAGTGTCGTCGATGGGTTTGCAGTCGCGGCTGCGCTGCAGGCTGAGAACCCGGAAGGCTTCCGGCTGCTGAGCTCATGCCCGGCGCGCTTCGAGTATGCCGGCTCTTCCGGCGTGCGGCTGCAGGCGAAGCGGCCGATGATCGAGCTCGGGCCCGATGGCGAGCTGATTTGCATCCGCTTCAACAACCGCTCGCTGGCGCCGACGGTCGACGTGCCGTTCAGCGATATGGAAGCGTACTACGCCGCCTATCGCCGGTTTGCGGAACTGATCGAGGATCCATCCTTCGAGGTGACGTTCAAGCTCGAAGCGGGGCAAGCGTTCATCGTCGACAACACCCGCGTCATGCATGCCCGCAAGGCGTTTTCCGGTACCGGTAAGCGCTGGCTGCAGGGTTGCTACGCAGACAAGGACGGTCTGCTGTCGACGCTCGCGGCAATCGAGCACGGGTTCAAGGAGGCCGCGGAATGAGCGGCCAGGATTTGAACGCGGACACCATCGTCGAGTTCATCGCCGACATCTTCGAGCGCCGGGGCGCCGAATCCTATCTCGGCGAACCCGTCACCATGTCGGAGCACATGCTGCAGGGTGCCTGGTTCGCTGAAAAGGACGGCGCGCCGGACGAACTGGTGGCGGCGGCGCTGCTGCACGACATCGGCCATTACACCAGCGAGTTCGGCACCTATTCGCCCGAGGATGTCGAGGACAAGCATCATGACGAGGCCGGCGGCGAGGTGCTGGCGCCGTTCTTTCCACCTGTCATCGTCGAATGCGTCAGGCTGCATGTCGCCGCCAAGCGCTATCTCTGCGCCACCGACCCGACCTATTTCGGCAGGCTTTCGCAGGCCTCGGTGCACACGCTGTCGCTGCAGGGCGGGCCGATGAATGCCGAGGAGGTCGCCGAGTTCCGCAAGAACCCCTTCCATGAGGAAGCGGTCCGGGTCCGCATCTGGGACGAGAGCGGCAAGATCGCCAACATGAAGACACGGACATTTCGCGATTACGTGCCGCTGCTGCAGCGGGTGGTGACGCAGTTCGCGGCGGGCAAGCCGGCGTAAATTCCCCAGGGAAGGAGGCAGGGTGCAAGCCGTGCCTCCTTTCTTCCGGCTTCACCGGAATGGCGCTCGCCTACCCCTTGTGGTGCACCTGCTGCAGGCCGTAGACCGGCGTCGCGATGCCTTCATGCCGCGCCTTCAATTGCAGCGACAGGAACTGCGAATAGTGGCGTGACTGGTGCAGATTGCCGCCGTGGAACCATAGCGCCTCCTGTTGCGTCGGCTTCCACATGTTGCGCAACTCGCCTTCCCACGGGCCGGGGTCCTTGGTGGTGTTCGAGCCGAGGCCCCAGCATTTGCCAACGTTGTCGGCGGTTTCACGGGATATCAGATCGGCGGCCCAGCCGTTCATCGAGCCGTAACCGGTGGCGTAGACGATGAGGTCCGCAGGCAATTCCGACCCGTCGCTGAGCAGAACCGAGTGCTGCTTGATCTCTTCGACGTCGACGCCGCTCTTCAGCTTGATCGAACCATTGATGATCAGCTGCGAGGCGCCAACATCGATGTAATAGCCGGAGCCGCGCCTGAGGTACTTCATGAACAGGCCGGATTCGTCGTCGCCCCAGTCGAGCATGAAACCGGCCTTCTCCAGCCCCTTGTAGAATGTCGCGTCGCGTTTCTTCATTTCGGCATAGGCCGGGATCTGGAACTCGTGCAGGATTTTGTAGGGCAGCGAAGCGAAGATGAGATCGGCCTTGGCGGTGGTGATGCCATTCTGCAGCGCCTGCTCCGAATAGAGCGAACCCAGTCCGATTTCCATCAACGTGTCGGACCTGGAGATATGGGTACTCGAGCGCTGCACCATGGTGACGTCCGCGCCGGCTTCCCAAAGTGCCGCTGCGATGTCATGGGCGGAATTGTTGGATCCGATGACAACGGCCTTTTTGCCGGCATAGGCGTCGGGACCCGGATGCTTCGACGAGTGGTGCTGGTCGCCCTTGAAGGTCTCCATGCCCTTGAATTTCGGCAGATTGGCCTTGCCGGACTGTCCGGTTGCCAGCACCAACTGCTTGGGCTTCAGCGTGATGTCCTTGCCGTCGCGGTGGACGACAACGGTCCATTCCTTTTTCTTGTCGTCATAGGAAGCGCTTTTGGCCTCGGTCGAGGACCAGTAATTCAGCTCCATCACCTTGGTATACATTTCCAGCCAGTCGCCGATCTTGTCCTTGGGCGAGAAAACCGGCCAGTTCTTCGGGAAATCGATATAGGGCAGATGGTCGTACCAGACCGGGTCATGCAGGCAGAGCGACTTGTAGCGCTTGCGCCAGCTGTCGCCGGCCCGCTCGTTCTTCTCGATGATGATGGTCGGCACGCCAAGCTGCCGCAGCCGCGCGCCGAGCGCGATACCGCCCTGGCCACCACCGATGATCACCGTATAGGGCTGCGTCTTGAAGCCGAGCTCGGCGGTTTCCCTCTCGCGTTCTTCTTTCCATGTCGGACGGTTCTTGCCCGAGCCGTGCCTGGCGCCCATCGGCCGCGCAAAGCCTGCCGGCTCCTCGTGGCCTTTCAGTTCGGCCATGGTGGTCAGCAGCGTCCAGATCTTGCCGTCCTTCAGCCTGACATGGCCGAAGCCGCGTGCCACCTCCGTCTCGAAGCTGATCCAGCCTTCGATCAACCCGTCGCTCTCCGTCGCGTCCTCGCCCTTGGCGATGGCGAAGTGTGACGGCCTGGTCTTCGACAATTGGCTTTTCAGCATGTCGCGGACCTGGTCGCGGCCTTCCATGGTCTTGATGTTCCAGGTGAAGGTGACGAGGTCGCGCCAGTAGCAATCCTCTTGAAAGCAATCGACCGCTTTCTCGATGTCATTGGCGGCAAGCGCGGCGCCGAATCGATCGAGCAGGTCGGACAGTTTCTTGCTAGGGGCCGTGTTCTTGCTAGAGGGCTTGTCGAGCATCAGGTTTCCTCCCGTGAAATCCAGATCGTCATGGTGGTGGCTCCGCCGGGCTCGCCGCCGGACGATCAAGTATCGTCAGAGATGGCGGCCCTCGTCACGCCCCACCATAGTTTCCAGCGATTTCAATGGTCTATCCTATAAGTGAGATCGCCGGACAGTTTCGGAATCGCTCGGGCGCCGGAAACGAACGTTCCATTTGTGAATGCCGCGCCGGTCGCGCAAAATTGATGGTCAAATGCCGCAATGCGGTCACCGAGGCCGATGACAACCGATCGGTGAGAAGCCGGGAAGCGGTGGCGGGCAACAGGACGGTTCCCGGGATTTTCTGGATGCGGAACTCTGGAGCCCGTTATGATCATCGTACCTTTTATCCAAGCGTCTTCATGTCGCTCCCTTGGCCGGCGTGGACGCGCAGCGGCAATGGCCGCGGTCATGGCCTTGAGCGCGACCCTGACCGGCCCGCTGGTGCTGCCCGGAACGCAGGCGCATGCGGCGGAAATTGCCGTTACCGTCCGCGAAAGGCTTTCGAACTATGGCGGATGGCGAACCTCCAGCCGCTTCGGCGATGTCTGGGTTCCCTCGGTCCGTACCGAATGGCGACCCTACACCGAAGGCAGGTGGGTCTGGACCGACGATGGCTGGTACTGGCAGTCCACCGAGCCATTCGGCGATGTCGTCTATCACTATGGCCGCTGGGCCTATGATCCCGATTTCGGCTGGGTGTGGATCGCCGGCGATCAATGGGCGCCGGCCTGGGTGGTCTGGCGCCAGGGTGGCAACGATGTCGGCTGGGCGCCGGCACCCCCCGATGTCGACGTCGCCTTCGACGACGCCTGGTGGTGTTTCGTGCCGGTGGCGGCGATCGGCGCGGTCGATCTGGTCAGAGTGGTACGGCCTGCCACTGAGAACGTCGTCATCGCGCGCAACACGACGATCATCAACCAGACCGTCGTGGTCAACAATGCGCCGCATGTGCGGCTCGGCAACCAGGTCGTTGCGATCAATGCCGGACCCCGGCTGCAGCAGTTCCCGAAGCCCGTCATCGAATCGATCAAGGCAGCAAGAGTGGTTCCACCGCGCAAAGGGGTGTTTGCCAGTGCACGGCTCGATGCTTCCAGGGGCGCCGAGATCAAGAGGCTGGCCGGCAATGGAACGCCCGCCGCCAGGGCGGCCAATGGAAATGGGCAAACCGTGGCGGGTCATGGCGTCAAGACGCTGACCGGCGGCAAGGCCATTTCCCGCGGCGCGGTGGCTGCCAGCAATCCGGCCGTCGTGAAGCCTGGCGACGCCGTGCGCAAGCGGATGGCCGCCGGCAACGGCGCGAAGGCCGATGCGCTCAAGCTGCATGCCGACAGGACCGCGGGCGACGGACGCATCGTTGTCAAATCGTCGCCCAAACGGGGTTCGCCCAAACCGGTTTCGCCCAAGCCGGTTTCGGGGCAGCGTCCAGCACTCGGTGGCGGGCAACAAAAGCCGCATCATCAAGCGTTGGCAATGCACATGCCCCAGCACCATGGCCCGGCAAGGGTGGCACCCCACCATCCGCCAGCGAAGATGGAGGCCAGGAAGGCGTCCAGATGCGATCCACGCGTTTCCCGCTGCAAGGCGCCGGGCTGACCACCTCGATCGTGCCGGCACGCTGTGCGCGCCGGCGCGATTTTTCCCGTTGACAGGCTGCCTTGCCCGCCCTTAGTGTCCGCCACCATGAAAACGGCACTCATTCTCGTAGGAAAGCGCGTGGGCAAGGCGGTGTAACCGCCGGGCGAAAACCCCCCATGCGCAAGACACAGGCTCCCTCGGGGGCCTTTTTTATTGCCTGAAACACGACTAAACGACCAGCAAACGCCCAATGGCGACAGTACGGGACCAGACCGATGAGCAACGGACAGAACGAGCGGCGCGAGATGACAGGTGCCGAAATGGTGGTGCAGGCGCTGAAGGACAATGGCGTCAAGCATGTCTTCGGCTATCCCGGCGGCGCTGTCCTTCCGATCTATGACGAGATCTTCCAGCAGGACGAGGTCGAGCACATTCTGGTGCGCCACGAGCAGGGCGCCGGCCATGCGGCGGAAGGCTATGCGCGCTCGACCGGCAAGGCCGGCGTCATGCTGGTGACCTCCGGCCCCGGCGCCACCAATGCGGTGACACCGCTGCAGGACGCGTTGATGGATTCGATCCCGCTGGTCTGCCTGACCGGGCAGGTGCCGACCTCGCTGATCGGCTCGGACGCTTTTCAGGAATGCGATACGGTCGGCATCACGCGCCCCTGCACCAAGCACAACTGGCTGGTGAAGGACGTCAACGAACTCGCCGCGACCATCCACGAGGCTTTTCATGTCGCGACCACCGGCCGTCCCGGCCCGGTCGTCGTCGACATCCCGAAGGATGTGCAGTTCGCCAGGGGGTTCTACGTCCCGCCGCAGATCGCGCCGCGCACCAGCTACCAGCCCAAAGTCCAGGGCGACCTGGAAAAGATCAAGGCGGCGGTCGAACTGATGGCCGGCGCCAAGAAGCCGATCATCTATAGCGGCGGCGGCGTCATCAATTCCGGCCCGGAAGCAAGTCACCTGCTGCGCGAACTGGTCGATCTCACCGGGTTCCCGATCACCTCGACGCTGATGGGCCTCGGCGCCTATCCGGCATCGGGCAAGAACTGGATGGGCATGCTCGGCATGCACGGCACCTATGAAGCCAACATGGCCATGCATGATTGCGACGTGATGATCTGCATCGGCGCGCGCTTCGACGATCGCATCACCGGGCGGCTGACCGCGTTCTCGCCGAACTCGAAGAAGATCCATATCGACATCGATCCGTCGTCTATCAACAAGAACGTCCATACCGAGGTGCCGATCATCGGCGATGTCGGCCGGGTGCTGGAGGATATGGTGCGGCTGTGGCGGGCAAGCGCCAAAGCCGACAAGAAGGCGCTCTACCCCTGGTGGGAGCAGATCGCCAAATGGCGTGCGCGCGACTCGCTCGCCTACAAGATGAACAACGACGTGATCATGCCGCAATACGCCATCGAGCGGCTCTACGAACTGACCAAGGGCATGGACACCTACATCACCACCGAGGTCGGCCAGCACCAGATGTGGGCGGCGCAGCACTATCATTTCGAGAAGCCGAACCGCTGGATGACATCGGGCGGGCTGGGCACGATGGGCTACGGCCTGCCGGCGGCACTCGGCGTGCAGATCGCGCATCCAGGCGCGCTGGTAATCGACATTGCCGGCGACGCCTCCGTGCAGATGACGATGCAGGAGATGAGCGCGGCCGTGCAGCACGACGCGCCGATCAAGATCTTTATCTTGAACAACCAGTATATGGGCATGGTGCGGCAGTGGCAGCAGTTGCTGCACGGCAACCGGCTGTCGCATTCCTACACCGAGGCGATGCCGGACTTCGTCAAGCTGGCCGAGGCCTATGGCGGCCACGGCATTCGCTGCGAGAAGCCGGACGAGCTGGACGACGCGATCAAGGAGATGATCTTGGTCAGGAAGCCGGTGCTGTTCGACTGCCGCGTGGCGACGCTCGCCAACTGCTTCCCGATGATTCCGTCGGGCAAGGCGCACAATGAGATGCTGTTGCCCGACGAGGCGACCGACGAGGCGGTGGCCAATGCCATCGACGCCAAGGGCAGGGAACTGGTGTAGCCGGCAGAACCAAGGCAGGGCTGTCGCGAGAAAGCCCCGCGCAAACAGAGAATTAGCTCAAGAGCTTGAAAAACGAGATTCATGTCATGAACGCACAGCTACAACCGACCGGCTCCGCCTATTTCATCGCCAAGGAGACGGAAAAGCCGGAAAACCACACGCTTTCCGTGCTGGTCGACAACGAGCCGGGCGTGCTTGCCAGGGTCATCGGCCTGTTTTCCGGGCGTGGCTACAACATCGAGAGCCTGACCGTCTCCGAGACCGAGCATGAAAAACACCTGTCGCGCATCACCATCGTGACGCGCGGCACGCCGCATGTGCTGGAGCAGATCAAGCACCAGCTCGAGCGCATCGTGCCGGTTCACCGCGTCGTCGACCTGACCGTGCGTTCGCATGAATCCGGCCAGGAGCGGCCGCTGGAGCGCGAACTGGCGCTGGTCAAAGTCGCGGGCACCGGCGAGGCCCGCGTCGAGGCGTTGCGGCTGGCCGATGCGTTCCGCGCCAGCGTCATCGACGCCAACACCGAGCATTTCATCTTCGAGATCACCGGCAAAGGCTCCAAGATCGACCAGTTCATCGCCATCATGAAACCGCTCGGCCTGGTCGAAATCTGCCGCACCGGCGTGGCAGCGTTGAACCGCGGCCCGCAGGCGATGTAGGACTTCGGCGGGGCTGGCGTCGAACGCGTCAGCCAGTTTCCATGGTGAGGCCGTCCGTAGCCTTTGCGGGGTCGCCGAGAAGAGACAAGATGCTGACTTGTCAGGGAAGATATCCATGTCGCTCGACGCATTCCTTGCCCTGCTTGTCTACGCCTTCGTGACGTCGATCACGCCGGGGCCAAACAATCTCATGCTTCTGGCATCGGGCGTGAATTTCGGCCTCGTCAGAACCGTTCCGCACATGCTGGGCATCAGCATGGGTTTCCTCGTGCTGCTGCTTGCCGTCGGTCTTGGCCTCGGCGCTGTGTTGACGGCGTTTCCGGCGCTGCATACCGCGCTCAAGATCGCCGGCGGCGCCTATCTTTTGTACCTCGCCTGGAAGATCGCCATGTCGCGCACGCTGACCGGCAAGGGCGAGACGAAAGCGCGGCCCATGCGCTTCATCGAGGCAGCCGCATTCCAGTGGGTCAATCCCAAGGCGTGGGTGATGGCGATCACCGCCATGGCCGTCTATACCAATGCCGAGCACCCGTTCCTGTCGGTGGTGTTGATCGCCGTGGCTTTCACCATCGTCAATTTGCCGAGCGTCTCGGTGTGGGCTGGGTTCGGCACCGCACTGCGCGGTTTCCTGTCGGACCCGGTGCGGCTGAAATGGTTCAACATCGCCATGGGCGTGCTGCTGGCGGCGACGCTTTGGCCGATGCTGAGGTAGGCCCGGGGCGCATCATCTGATCTTTAAGGGACAGGATCCGGAGTCTCGGGCGTACCGCCCAGATCGGGATTGAGCCCGTGTTGCACATCCGTTGTGCAGTGCACATTAAATCTTCGTAATGCCGCCTTTTGGCCCTTTTCCGACAAAGGCGTGTCCTATCTATTCGGCGAAATCGCGGCAACGGGCCGCGTTGGAATAGAACCATCGGACCACGACGTGTCGGGTGGAGAGGGCCTTTGACCATGCGTGGAAAAGTCGTTCTTTCGTTGCTGGCCGTCGCCTGCCTGGGTGCGGCCGGGTGGCTTTATCTCTCGCCTGATGCGCTGGGCAGGGTCCAGCAGGTTATCGGCGCAAAGCAGGTTGCCGCGCCGGACAAACAGGCCACGGCTTCGGACAAGAAGGCCGACAATGCCGGGCGCTCGGCCTCGATCCTCTCGGCCGTCGCCTCGACAGCCGATTTCCCGATCCGGCGCTACGCGATCGGCTTCGTCTCCTCTCCAGCCGTCGTCAACATCAATGCGCGCGTGTCCAGCCAGATCGTGTCCATCGACGTCAAGGACGGGCAGATGGTCAAGACCGGCGATCTGCTGTTTTCGCTCGATGACCGGGCGCTGAAGGCGCAGCTTGCCAAGGATCAAGCGGCGCTGGCCAAGGATCAGGCGATGCTCGCCAGCTCGCAGTCCGATCTCCAGCGCGCCAAGGATCTGGTCGCCAAGCAGGCCGGCACGCAGCAGACCTACGACCAGGCCGTCGCCGCGCAGAAAGCTGCCGCAGCGACTGTCGATGCCGACAAGGCGACAATCGACGCCGACAATGTCCAGCTTGGCTTCGCCACGATCACGGCGCCGATTTCCGGCAGGCTGGGCGCAGTCAGCGTCGCCGTCGGCGATCTCGTCACCGTCAGCAATGGCAACAGCAGCACGGCCACTCCGCTTGTGACCATCACCCAGATGGACCCGCTGCAGGTCAACTTCAATCTTCCCGAGAGCAATCTGGCCCTGCTACACAAGGCGCTCGCCAACCCGCAGCAGGGCGCGGTGACACTGACCAAGGACGGCGACCCGACGCCGATCGGCAAGGGCACGCTCGATTTCGTCGACTCCAGCGTCGACACCGCGTCGGGCACGATTGCCACGCGGGCAAGCATTCCCAATGCGGACCTTTCGCTATGGCCCGGCCAGTATGTGAATGTCGTGCTCGACGCCGGCATCATGCCGCAGATGACATCGGTTCCGACCGTCGCGGTGCAGCCAAGCCAGAAGGGGCAGTTCGTCTATGTGGTCAAGCCGGACAACACGGTCGAGATGCGGCCGGTGCAGGTGGCGCTGACCGAAGGCGACAACAGCGCCATCAGCCAGGGGCTGAAAAGCGGTGAGAAGGTCGTCACCGAAGGCCAGACGAGGCTGAAGGACGGCGCGGCGGTGCATGAGGGCAAGGCCACGGCGAATGCTGCTCCCAAGGTGGCCGAGGCGACCAACGCCGGCGAGGCGGCCCAATGATCTCCGAATTCTGCATACGCCGACCCGTCGCCACCCTTCTGATGTCGTTCGCCCTTGTGCTGGGCGGGCTGTTCGCCTACAAGTTCCTCCCGGTGGCCGCACTGCCCAGCGCCGAATTCCCGGTGGTCAATGTCTCGGCTTCGCTGCCCGGCGCCTCGCCGGAAACCATGGCGACATCGGTGGCGACGCCGCTGATCAAGCAGTTTGCCACCATCGCCGGCATCGATTCGATCTCGACCACGAACTCGCTTGGCCAAACCTCGATCGCCATCCAGTTCGTGCTCAACCGCGACATCGATGCGGCGGCGGCCGATGTGCAGGCGGCGATCGCGCGCACGCAGAAATCATTGCCGCCGCAGATGACGGCGCCGCCGAGCTATCGCAAGGTCAATCCGGCCGACGCGCCGATCCTTTTGATGTCGCTGGTCAGCGACACGGTTCCGCTGACCGATCTCGATGCTTTCGCGGAAAATGTCATCTCGCCGTCGCTGTCGACCATCGACGGCGTGGCGCAGGTCTCGATCTTCGGCCAACAGAAATACGCGGTGCGCATCCAGATCGACCCGACCGCGCTTGCCGCACGCGGCATCTCGATCGATCAGCTGCAGGCGGCGGTCGCCTCGGCCAACAGCAACACGCCGCTGGGCGTGCTGCAGAACGACAAGCAGCAGCTCACCATCACCGCCAACACGCAGCTGACCGACGCCGCCGGTTTCTCCAACATCATCATCGCCACCAAAAACGGTCACCCGGTACGGCTCGGCGAGGTGACCCGCGTGGTCGATTCGGTGCAGACCACCACGACCGCAAGTTGGTACGATGGCACCCGCGCGATCATCATGGCGGTGCAACGCCAGCCCGACGCCAACACTGTCGACGTCGTCGACAAGGTCAAGGCGATGCTGCCGTCCTTCAAGGACCAGATGCCGGCCGCCGCCGACATCAAGCTGCTTAACGACCGCTCCAGTTCGATCCGGCAGGCGGTCAGCGACGTGCAGTTCACGCTGTTGCTCACCATTGCCCTGGTGATCATGGTGATCTTCGTGTTCCTGCGCCGGGTGACGGCGACGATCATTCCGGCCGTGGCTGTGCCGATCTCGCTGATCGCCACGCTCGGCGCGATGTTCCTGTTCGGTTTTTCCATCGACAACATCTCGCTGATGGGCCTGACGCTCGCCGTCGGCCTCGTCGTCGACGATGCCATCGTGATGCTGGAAAACATCTTCCGCCATATGGAGGAGGACGGGCTGTCGGCCTTCGACGCATCGCTGAAGGGCGCGCGCGAAATCGGCTTCACCATCATCTCGATCTCGATTTCGCTGGTGGCGGTGTTCATCCCCGTGCTGCTGATGGGTGGCGTCATCGGGCGCATCTTCAACGAGTTCGCCGTCGTGGTGACGGTCGCCATCCTGGCGTCGATGTTCGTGTCGCTGACGCTGACGCCGATGCTGTGCTCGCGGCTGCTGTCGGTGACCAAAGCCGACCGTGACAAGCACGGCCCCGGCCATAAGCAGGACCTCGTCACCCGCGGCTACGACAGGGTCTTGAGCTTCTGCCTGCGCCACACCTTCCTGGTGTTCCTCGTCTTCGTCGGCACCGCGGCAGCGTCGGTGTGGCTGATCCAGACTTCGCCGAAGGGTTTCTTCCCGCAGGAGGACATCGGCCAGATATCGGTGACCACCATCGCACGTCAGGACATCTCTTTCGATGCCATGTCCAGGCTGCAAGGACAGGTCGCCAGTGTCTTCTCGCATTCGCCCTATGTCGACCATGTGGCGTGGTCGGCGGGCAGCGGCAACAATGCGCTCAATCAGGGGCAGCTTTTCGTCCAGCTCAAGGGCAAGGACCAGCGCCCCGATATCGAGAAGGTGCTTTCGGATCTGCGCAAGCAACTGGCCGGCGTGGCGGGCATCGAGACCTACATGCAGCCGGTGCAGAATTTGAGGCTGGGCTCGCGGTCGTCGGCAAGCGCCTACCAGCTCGTGGTTCAGGGCCTTGATACCGGCCTGACCGATATTTGGGCGCAGAAACTGAACGACGCGATGGCGGCCGACCATGCGAACTTCACCGACGTCACCAGCGACCTGCAGAACAATGCGTTGCAGGCGACGCTGGTGGTGGATCGCGACAAGGCCGCCCAGCTCGGTATCGATACCGACACGTTGCGCTCCGCCCTCTATGGCGGGTTCGGCACCGACCAGGTTTCGACAATCTTCGGTTCGGCCGACAGCTACGAAGTCATCACCGAGCTCGATCCAAAGATCGAGTGGTCGCCCGAGCGGATGCTGGCCATCCAGATGAGGACGGCGAGCGGCAGTCTGGTTCCGCTCGGCGCCTTCGCCCGGGTCGATCGCACGGCCGGCGCCCTGACTGTCAACCAGCTCGGCCAGCTTCCAGCCGTGACCATCTCCTACAATCTGCCGCAGGGCGTGGCGCTGGGCGACAGCGTGACGCGCATCAATGCGCTGAAGGAGCAGATCGGCATGCCGACGGTGATCTCGACCACCTTCGCCGGGACGGCCAAGACCTTCCAGGATTCTCTTGCCAACCAGGGTTTTCTGGTCGGCGGCGCAATCCTGACCATCTACATCGTGCTCGGCATCCTCTACGAGAGCTTCATCCACCCGCTGACGATCCTCACCGGCCTGCCGTCGGCTGTGCTCGGGGCGGTTGTTGCCTTGCGCTTCGCCGGTATGGATCTGTCTGTCATCGCGGTGATCGGCATCCTGATGCTGATCGGCATCGTCAAGAAGAACGGCATCATGATGGTCGACGTCGCGCTTGAACTGCGACGAGACGGCATGTCCGCGACCGAGTCGATCCACAAGGCCTGCCTGATGCGGTTCAGGCCGATCATGATGACGACGCTGGCGGCACTGATGGGCACATTCCCGATTGCGCTCGGCACCGGCGCCAGCGCCGAACTGCGCCAGCCGCTGGGCGTTGCCGTTGTCGGTGGTCTGCTTGCCTCGCAGGCGCTGACCCTGTTCGTGACGCCGGTGATCTATGTCTACATGGAGAATTTCTCTGGCTGGCTGGTCGGGCTTTGGTCGAAGCGCAAGGGCGAGCCAGGCCCGGTCGAAGCGGGGGATCAGCCGTCGCTATTCGAAGCCAGGGAAGACATGCTGCCCGAACCGCAGCGGGCGGCGGCCGAATGATGTGACAGGGCCAGCGCCATGTGCCGTTGGCCCAAGCCGTTGCGCTTGCGGCGGCATCACTGGAAACGTAGTTTGCGGCCATGTCACACGATCATGACCACGACAACGAACTCGATCCGTTTGCCGCCCGCGTCCGCGCGCTGGAAACCATCCTCACCCAAAAGGGGCTGATCGATCCGGCGGCGATCGACGTCATCGTCGATACCTACGAGACGAAAATCGGCCCGCGCAACGGCGCCAGGGTGGTGGCGAAGGCCTGGAGCGATCCCGCCTATGCCGAATGGCTGAAACGCGATGCGACGGCGGCGATCGAATCGCTGAGCTATACCGGCCGTCAGGGCGAGCACATGCAGGCGGTGTTCAACACCGAGGAGACGCACAATCTCGTCGTCTGCACGCTGTGCTCCTGCTATCCGTGGTCGGTGCTCGGCCTGCCGCCGGTCTGGTACAAGGCGCCGCCCTATCGTTCGCGCGCGGTGATCGATCCGCGCGGTGTGCTGGAGGAGTTCGGGCTGACGCTGCCGGCGGACAAGGCAATCCGCGTCTGGGATTCGACCGCGGAACTGCGCTATCTCGTCGTGCCGATGCGGCCCGAGGGCACCGAGGGCTGGAGCGAGGAGCGGCTGGCGGAGCTGGTCAGCCGTGATGCGATGATCGGGACCAGCCTGGCCCAAAGACCTGAAATAGAGGGGCAGCCGGCATGAACGGGCCGCACGATCTTGGCGGGCAGATGGGGTTCGGCCCCGTCGCGCCCGAAAAAGACGAACCTTACTTCCATGCCGCCTGGGAAAGGCGGGCGCTCGGCGTGACGCTGACTGCCGGCGCCATGGGCGCGTGGAACATCGACGAGAGCCGGCACGCACGGGAATCGCTGCATCCGGCTGTCTACTATTCATCGAGCTACTACCAGATATGGATCAAGGCGCTGGAGGTGCTGTTGAAGCGCCATGGCTTCGTCAGCCAGCGCGATCTCGAAGCGGGCAAGGCAGTCGATCCGGCAGCGACTCCCAAGAGGGTGTTGAAGGCAGAAAATGTGCCTGGGGTGCTGGCCAAGGGGGGTCCTTGCGACCGGCCGGTGGCGCAGCCGGCGCGGTTCAAGGCCGGCGATCCTGTACGGACCAAGAACTTCAACCCGACCGGCCACACGCGGCTGCCGCGCTACGCGCGCGGCAAGCAGGGTACAATCGAGGCCGTGCGCGATGGGTTCGTGTTCCCCGACAGCAACGCGCATGGCCACGGCGAAAACCCGCAATGGGTCTACACCGTGTTTTTCGAAGGATCGGAAATCTGGGGCGAGGGCGCCGACCCGATGCTTGTTGTGTCGATCGATGCCTGGGAGAGCTATCTTGAGCCGGCGTGACTCGGACATGGCCGATTTGCCGCCGGGCGTCGATGCCCCTGTTTTCGCCGAACCATGGCAGGCCGAGGCGTTCGCCATGACGGTGGCGTTGCACGACAAGGGCCTGTTTTCGTGGAGCGAGTGGGCGCAGGCACTGTCGGAAGAGGTGAAGAGACCGGGCGCCGCAACGGACGGCCATGATTATTACGAACATTGGCTGGCGGCGCTGGAAAGCCTGCTTGCCACCAAAGGGCTGGCCGCGAAGTCGGATGTCGACGCTATGGCTGAAGCCTGGGAGCGCGCCGCGCATGCCACGCCGCACGGCAAGCCGATCTTGCTGGAAAACGATCCCCAGCCGATTCGATAAGGTGTGGGGCGAGCTTGTATGTTCCCTTTACGTTCTTGTCTGCGCCTGATAGCCTGACCCGTCGGCGGCATTGAAGCGTCCCGGCGCATCGATGATGGTGGCGGCTGTCTTGTCTTTCCCTTGCGAATCCGGTCTCTCGCGCTGATGGAATTCTCTCCCCAACAGGACGACGCGCTGAAGGCGGTCGCCCAATGGCTGAAGACCGGCCAGCCGCAGCTGTTCCGGCTGTTCGGCTATGCCGGCACCGGCAAGACGACCTTGGCGCGGTATTTCGCCGAACATGTCGACGGCCAGGTGCAGTTCGCCGCCTTCACCGGCAAGGCGGCGCAGGTGCTGCGCTCCAAGGGTGCAGTCAATGCGCGCACCATCCATTCGCTGATCTATCGGCCGAAGGGCGAGGAATCGGTATCGGACGAGGTCACCGGCAAGACGTCGATGTCGCCGACCTTCTCGCTCAACCGCCAGAGCCCGATTACGCGGGCGAAACTGGTCGTCATCGACGAATGCTCGATGGTCGACGAGCAGCTCGGCCGCGACCTGATGAGTTTCGGCACGCCGATCCTGGTGCTGGGCGACCCCGGCCAGCTGCCGCCGATCTCGGGCGGCGGCTTCTTCACCGACCACGAGCCGGATTTTTTGCTGACCGAAATCCACCGGCAGGCGCGCGACAACCCGATCCTGCGGCTGGCGCTCGATGTGCGCGAGGGCCGTGAATTCATGCGTGGCGACTATGGCACGGCGCAGGTGATCGGCAAGGAAGACGTCACCCAGGAGTTGGTGCTGAAGGCGGACCAGGTGCTGGTCGGCACCAACCGCACGCGTCGCCGCTACAATCAGCGGCTGCGCGAACTCAAGGGCTTCAACGCCGATTATCCGCAGGCCGGCGACAAGCTCGTCTGCCTGCGCAACGATCCGGCCAAGGGCCTGCTCAACGGCTCGCTGTGGAAGGTGATGACCTCGTCGCGCGAGACGGTGAAGCCCGGCATCAACCTTCTGGTGTCGCCGGAAGAGGACGATCCGGATCGTGGCGTCGCCAAGATCAAGCTGCTCAAGGCGGCGTTCGAGGATCCCGATGCCGATATCCCCTGGCAGCAGAAGAAGCGCTTCGACGATTTCGACTATGGCTACGCGCTGACCGTGCACAAGGCGCAGGGCTCGCAATGGAACGAGATTGTGCTGTTCGATGAAAGCTGGGCCTTCAAGGAAACCCGCCAGCGCTGGCTCTACACCGCCATCACGCGGGCGGCCGAGCGGCTGACGATCGTCAGGTAGGGGCGCCGGATGCTGTTGCCCCGATAGGCTGTGCGGCAAGCCATTGCCAGGCGGCAGCCTCGTCCTCCGCCCTGAAATGCCTGATTTCAATGGGCGGTGAGGACGGCAGAAAGCGTTGTGCGTCCGCTATCCAGTCCGGTTCGCCGATGGTTGCGCAACGGCCGACATGTTCCAATGCATGAATGGCGCCCTGCTTCAGGGTCTCGTCCGCGATGTCGGCCCAGTCGACGCCATCGTGGTCGACCAGGCGCACCAGCACATCGATGCGCGGGTGCAGGGCATAGGCTGCCTCCAGCAGCCCGAAAAGATTTTCACCGTCGGCCGCGGAAACGTGCCCGACGACATCGATGGCGAAAAGGTCGTCGCGGCTGGTGTCGATACGGCGGACTGCCGGAACCTCATCGAGAAAATTCATCGGTGCGTCCTTTCCCGGGTTCGCTCATCAGGCTTGGAACACGCGAAACCCCCAGTCTGTTCCCACCAAAGGCATTACTGTTCCCGTCAAAGGCATTATAGGTGGGCGCGTTGAATGATTTCCGAGGCCACCCGCATGCCTGCAAAGCTCTCCGTCAACCTCAATGCCATCGCCATGCTGCGCAACCGGCGCGACCTGCCGTGGCCAAGCGTGACCGGCCTCGGCCGCATTGCGCTGGCGGCCGGCGCGCATGGGCTGACGGTGCATCCACGCCCCGACGAGCGGCACACAAGACACTCCGATCTGCCAGAAATCCGGTCGCTGATCGACGACGAGTTTCCGCGCGCGGAATTCAACATCGAGGGCTATCCGACAGAGGATTTCCTGTTGCTTGTGGAAAAGCATCAGCCTGAACAGGTGACGCTGGTGCCGGACGATCCGGCCCAGGCGACATCGGACCATGGCTGGAACTTCGCGACCCAGACCGCGTTCCTCACACCGATCGTCAAGCGTCTGAAAAAGGGGGGCTTTCGCGTGTCGCTGTTTTCTGATCCGGACCCCGATGGCGTGGCGGCTGCGCGCGACATCGGCACCGACCGTATCGAACTTTATACGGGTCCATATAGCAGCTATCACACAGATTCCGCAAAAGCGGCCAAGGAGCTGGAAAGACTGGGAAAAACCGCCGACGCCGCGCTTGCTGCCGGGCTTCAGGTCAATGCCGGGCACGATCTGGTGGTCAGCAATCTGCCCGCACTTGCCAAGCGCATTCCGGCATTGGCCGAAGTGTCGATCGGACATGGGTTGACAGCCGACGCGTTGGAGTATGGCATGGCCGGCACGGTGGGTCGGTTCCTCAAGGCCTGCGGATGGTAGCGATGGCAGCCTCGCGTGGCAGGCATGGCAGCCATTACGCGACGGCACTTGATATTGCATTGCAGCAAGCGTAGAGCACCGCGCGCTTATCGGAGTGTCGTCCATGGCCCTTACCAATACTGGTAGTGAGGCAGAACCCGTCGAACAATCGAGCCATTCGGAAGTCGAGCAGCACAGCACCAAGGTTCTGATGCTGGGCGCGCTCGGTGTCGTCTATGGGGATATCGGCACCAGCCCGATCTACGCCTTTCGCGAGGCGCTGGTGGCGTCGTCGGGCGGACAAGTCGCCCAGCGCGGCGATATTCTGGGCGTTTTGTCGCTGATCATCTGGTCGCTGACGATCATCGTCACCATCAAATACATCATGTTCGTGCTGCGGGCGAACAACCGCGGCGAGGGCGGCGTGCTGTCGCTGATGGCGCTGGCGCGCGGCAGTTTCCCCAAGCGCTCGGCGCTGATGCTCGGCATCGGCATTGTCGGGGCATCGCTTTTCTTCGGTGATGCCGTCATCACGCCGGCGATATCGGTGCTGTCGGCGGTTTAGGGGATGAATGTCGTCACGCCGACCTTCCAGCCCTATGTCGTGCCGCTGACACTGGTCATTCTTGCCATGGTGTTTGCGGTGCAGCGCTTTGGCACGGGCGGGGTGGGATTGGTCTTCGGTCCCGTGACGGCGGTGTGGTTCCTGGCGATCGGCCTTTCAGGTCTCAACCACATCATCGCCGATCCGGAAATCCTGTGGGCGGTGAGCCCGCACTACATCGTCGCCTTCCTGATCAATTCGCCCGACGTCGCTTTCGTGACCATCGGCGCCATCTTCCTCGCCGTCACCGGCGCGGAAGCACTCTATGCCGATCTCGGTCATTTCGGCCGCAAGCCGATCGTGCTCGCCTGGCTGTGGGTCGTGTTTCCGTGCCTGCTGCTCAATTATGCCGGGCAGGGCGCTTTCGTGCTGGCCAAGAACGGCGTCGTCGGCCATCCGTTCTTCGAAATGAATGAAGGCTGGACGCTGATCCCGATGGTCGTGCTGGCGACCGCCGCGACGGTCATCGCCAGCCAGGCGGTGATCTCGGGCGCCTTCTCGCTGACCAGGCAGGCGGTGCAGCTCAACATGCTGCCGCGCCTTGAAATCCTGCACACCTCGGAGAAACAGTCCGGCCAGATCTACATGCCGCGCGTCAACCTGCTGCTGGCGCTGGTGGTGATGATGCTGGTCGTCGGCTTCGGCGAATCCAGCAGGCTGGCGTCGGCATACGGCATCTCGGTGACCGGCAACATGCTGGTGACCACAGTGCTCTTGTTTGTGGTCATGACGCGGATTTGGAAATGGCGGCTGTGGGTCGCGGTCGCCATGACGGCGCTGTTCGGCTTCATCGACGTCGGCTTTTTTGCCTCCAACATCGTCAAAGTGTTCGAGGGCGGCTGGGCCTCGCTGGCCGTGGCCTTCACCATCGTGCTGGCCATGTGGACCTGGGTGCGCGGCAGCCGCTATCTGTTCGACAAGACCCGCCGCAACGAAATCCCGCTCGATTTCCTCGCCGGCAATCTCCTGAAGAAAAAGCCGCAGCTGGTGTCCGGCACCGCGGTGTTCCTGACGAGCGATCCACTCAGCGCGCCAACCGCGCTGATGCACAGCCTGAAGCACTACAAGGTGCTGCACGAGCAGAACGTCATCCTTTCGGTGGTGACCGCGCCGCAACCGGTGGTGCCCGACAGCGACCGGGTCAAGATGGAGACGGTCAACGAGCTGTTCATGCGGGTGACGCTGACCTTCGGCTACATGGAGCAGCCGAACATCCCGCGCGCGCTGGCGATCTGCCGCAAGCAGGGCTGGAAGTTCGACATCATGACGACCTCGTTCTTCCTGTCACGGCGTTCGCTC
>NZ_RZRV01000053.1:0-29012 GCF_004023085.1 Mesorhizobium sp. M7A.F.Ca.US.010.02.1.1
CCTGGAACCGGTACCCCTGCGTCTGGCCAGCGTGAAGTTCACCGGGTTCGCGATCATGTTCCTGTTCTTCGGCGTGGCCGGGGGCTGGGCGGCGCTGGCACCGCTGGACAGCGCCGCTGTGGCGCCGGGCGTTATCAAGGTCGCCGGCGACCGCAAGCTCATCCAGCACCTCGAGGGCGGCATCATCGCGGGGTTGAACGCCGCCAACGGGGATATCGTCAAGGCGGGCAAGATCCTCATCCGGCTCGACGACACGCAGGCAAAGGCGCAACTTGACCTGGTCCAGAACCGGATAGCAACGCGTGAGGCGCTGGCCGCGCGTCTCAGGGCCGAGCGTGACGGCAAGGCCGAGATCGAATTCAATCCGGCGTTGCTCGCAAACCCCGCCACCGCCGTGAAGGACGCGGTGGCCGCACAGCGTGACGTGTTTGCCGCGAAGCACCACAATCTGAAGGACGAGCGGGAAATTCTCGGCCAGCGCCGTCACCAGGTCGAGGAAGAGATAACGGGACTGGAGCAGCTTATTGTCACCGAAGACAAACAGATCGAGGCAATCGAGGATGAAAGCAAAGACCTTGAGGGGCTGCTCAAGAAAGGGCTGACCACCCGCGAACGGAACCTGTTGCTCAGACGCCAACAGCGGGAGATCGAGGGGGAGCGCGCTACCAACATTGCCGCAATCGCCCGTGCCGGAAGCGCCATGGCCGAGATCGACATGCAAATCTTGAACCTCAACACAGTGCGTCTGAACGAGGCCGTCGACGAGTTGAGCAAGGTCGAGGCGGAGTTGTTCGACCTCGGACAGCAGGAGCGCTCCGCCAGGGACGTGCTTGACCGCACCAACGTCGTCGCACCGGTTGACGGCATCGTCATGGATCTGAAGGTCCATACGGCGGGCGGTGTCGTGAAACCCGGTGAGACACTGATGACGATCGTGCCGCTCGGACAGCAACTCGTGGTCGAGGCTATGGTCAAGCCGGAGGATGTCGAGACGATCGCACCCGGACAGCCCGCGCGCGTCAGCTTCCCGGCCTTCGCTCGCTACAACCTGCCGCCGCTTGAGGGCGTCGTGGAGATCGTGTCGGCTGACCGCATGGTTGAGGAACGCAGCGGCGCACCTTATTTCGCCGCGACGGTTGTGATCGACAAAAGCGAACTCGGCAAGCTGGAGGGCCGCAAGCTGCTGCCCGGCATGTCGAGCGAGACGATGATCCGGACAGGTGCCCGCACCGTGCTTTCCTACCTCGCCGAGCCGATCACGCAGAACTTCCGCCGGGCCATGCGGGAAAAATAGCCGTAGGCCGCTGAACCGGATTCAGGAAAGCAACATTCGCCCGGCCGTGATCGCCAGGAAGAACGCAAAGGCAAGTTTCAGGTAGCGCGGGTTGAGCGCGTGGGCGAGCTTGGCGCCCAAGGGTGCAAACAGAAAGCTCACCGGCGCTATGATGGCAACCGCCGGCAGGCTGACGTAACCCAGGCTGAGCGGAGGCCTGCCTGCAATTGCGAGACCCGACCAGATGAAGCCGGCCACCGCTGGAACCGCGATAAGCAGGCCAAGCGCCGACGATGTGCCGACGGCCCGGTGCACCGGAAAGGAGAAGTTGGAAAGCGTCGGCACCGACAGTGTGCCGCCGCCAATTCCCATGAGCGAAGAGACAAAGCCGATCACAGCAGCGATCGCGCGGTTGATCCAGCCGCTTTGCGGCAGCTGATCGGAGATCACGAGGTGCTTCGGCAACGCCATGTTGACGGCCAACAGCAGGCCGACGACGCCGAAGACCAGCCGCAAGCCGGCGCCCGGGATGAATTTCGACATGATGCCGCCGACGAGGGCACTGGCGAAAATCGCCGGTCCCCAAAGATTGAGCAGAGGCCGATCGACATTCCCGCGCCTGTTGTGTGACCGCATCGACGAGATCGAGGTGGGGATGATGACCGCAAGCGAGGTCGCGACCGCCAGATGGCTGATCACAGCAGGCGAAAAGTGGAACAGGCTAAGCACCCAGAACAGCACCGGGACGATGACGATGCCGCCGCCGACCCCCAGCAGACCGGCGAGCACGCCGGACGCCATTCCGGTCATGGCCAGGCCGGCGACCAGCATTGCAATCGTCAGCCCGTCGAAAACCGACGTGTCGAATCCGAAGTCCACTGTGATTTTTCCTTGATTGGCTATTTGCGGCACGGCCTTGCGGGCACGGCCGCGCTCCCGCTGTTGCGACCCAAAAAATGCAGGTCGCCCAGAAGGGTCATAGCGTTTTTGGAATGCGCTTTTGGTTAGTGGCGCACCATCCCGGCGTCGACATTGAGCGTCTGGCCAGTGATCCAGCGCGCATCGTCGGAGGCCAGGAACGAAACCACGTCGGCGATATGTTCCGGCTGCCCTTTGCCTTTCATGGCCTGAAGCATCTCGACGAAGCCGAACGCCTCGTTGTGCGGGCTCGCCTTGACGCCGTCGCTCTCGATCAGGCCGGGCGTCACCGCATTGGCGGTGATGTTGTATTTGCCAAGCTCGGTGGCGAGCGCCCTGGTGAAACCGATGACGCCACCCTTGGCCGCGACATAGGCCGCCATGTTCGGTGTGCCGGCAAAGAAGGTGTTGGATGCGATGCTGATCACCCGTCCGGCCTTCCCCGCCGCACGCATCTGGTCCGTACCGGCACGGCTGACGATAAAAGTGCCGGTCAAATTGACGTCGATGATCTTGCGCCAATGGTCGAGATCGACATCGTCCCAGGCGACGAACGGCACGATGCTGGCATTGTTGACGAGAATATCGATGCCCCCGGTCAGGGCCTGGATTTCGGCGAAGAGTGCCTTGACGGATGCCGGATCGGAAATGTCGGCGGCGATCGCCCTCGCCTTTCCGCCTATCGCCGCGGCCGCCGCCCCGGCGCCTTCGGCATTGATGTCGCTGACGATGACGGTTGCCCCGTCGGCGGCCAGCCGCGCGGCGATCGCCTTGCCGATACCCTGCGCGGCGCCTGTAACCAGGGCCGTCTTTCCCGCAAGCCGTTCAGTCATGAAAGTGCTCCCTCAATCCGTGGTGATGTCTGTTCAGGCGTCGGCGTCGATCACGGCCAGCGCCGCGTCGATGCCCCTGCCGATCGCCAGTTTCTGGCCGGCCGCGTTCATGGCGCCGCCCAGTGCCGTCAGCGCCGCGATCGCATAGATCGGCTGGGCTGTCGGTCCCATATGGCCGATGCGCGTCAGCTTTCCCAAAGTCTCGCCGCGGCCAGACGAAAACACCACGCCGTAGCGGGCGCGCGCGGCTTGGCGAAGCGCCTTCTCGTCGACACCTTCGGGCGTGCGGACAGCGGTCGTGGTCGGCGACGCGATGCTGTCGCTGGCAGCCCAGATCGACAGGCCCATCGCGGCAACGCCGGCGCGCATGGCCTTGGCGGTGAGTGCATGGCGCGCCCACACCGCCTCCGGTCCCTCATTGAGGTAGAGGTCGAGCGCGACATCGAGCCCGTTGATCTCCGAGACCGACGGCGTGAATGGAAACGGCTTGTCCCGCGACCACGCATGCTCCCAGTCGACGATGCTCAGCATCGATGCGCGCGGCGCCAAAGGATTGGCCTTCATCTTGGCCCAGGCCCGCTCGCTGACGCCCATCATCGTGAGGCCGGGAGGCGCGCCCAGGCATTTGTTCGGGCCGGTGACATAGATATCGGCCTTGCAATCCTCAGGATGTGTCTTCATGCCGCCAAATGACGAGACGGCATCGACGATGAGATAGCCGCCATGCGCCGAGACCAGCGCGCCGATGGCGTCGATCGGATTGATGGTGCCCGACGGCGTGTCATGGTGGCAGACGGAAACGACGGTGATCTCCGGATGCGCCTTCAGCATTGCCCCGACCGCCTGCGGATCGATCGCCTCGTTATAGGGCACCTCGATCTCGAGCAGATGTGGCGAATAGCGCTTCGCCCAATAGCCGAACCCCTTACCGTAAACGCCTGAGGCAAGGTTGAGCACGACATCGTCCGGCGTGATCAGCGAGGCCGCGGCGGCCTCCAGGCCAAGCACCGGCTCGCCATGCAGGATGACCGGCTTGTTCGACAGCCGCATCGCCTTTTGCGCCTTGTCGACCACACCCTCGTAGAAGAGCTGGAACGCCGGGTCGTAGTCGTAGAGCACCGTGCGACCGAGGCCGCGCAGCACTTCGGCATAGGCGTTCACCGGCCCCGCGGTCAGGGTGATGACCGGATCGGCGTGTTCGAGATAGCGCATCGTCTTGTCTCCCGATTGCAGGCGGTCAGCCGTAGAATTGCGTGCCGGTCCTGTAGGTCTTGAAGTTGTCCATGTCGTGCGAGTACATCAACTCGGCGCCATGGTCCTCGGCGAGTTTCTTCACCTTGCGCATCGAATTGACGCCCGCCACCGGATCGATGTGGAAGGCCGCCTGGCACAGCGTTTCAAGGCTCTTCTGCGTATAGGCCGCGTCGATGGTGAACATGATCGGCTTGCGCTTGGGGAACTCTACCAGCAGGCTGTAATGGCCGATCGAATGACCGGGCGTCGAGATCAGCCGGACACCCCTGGCAAGCTCGACGTCGCCATCGACGCCTTCAAAGGTCGAGTTCGCCCGTGTCGTGCCCGCCAGCAATTGCCCGGTCGCGCCACGCGCTTCGGCAGCCTCCGCCGAAAAGCTCAGATCGGAATAGCCGAGATGTTCGAAGGGCTCGGGATTGCAGGCCTGCGGCACTTCGGTCCGGTGACAGATCTTCTTGGCATGCGGAAAATACTTGTTGCCGCCGCAATGGTCGAAGTGGAAATGCGAATTGACGACGACGTCGATGTCCTTCGGTTCGAGGCCGAGCAGCGCCAGGGCGCCTGGGATGGTCTGGTGCTTTTCCTGGATCGGCTTTTCGAACGGCAGCACCTTCATCACGTGGTCGTAGTCGTAGCCGGTGTCGATGAGGAACCGACCCTCGGCATGCTCGATCAGGATCGAATAGACGGGGAAGCGCACTTCACCGCCAGGGCCGCGATTCCAGAACACATGATAGCCGTCGAGAACGAGCGAGCCGCCGTCGAGCAGGTAGACCTTGGTATCCGACATTCTTGCCTCCTTTATTGGCGCGGGTCCCGTCCGCGCATGAATTGTGCTCAGCGCGCGCCGCGCTCGTATGGAATGCCGAGCGCCGCCGGCAGGCTGGCGCGCCGGCCGAACAGAACCAGCATGATCATCACCGCCAGGAACGGCAGCATCTGGATGATGTCGGTCGGTATGTTGATGCCGGCCACCTGCATGGCCGTCGTCAGCGACAGGCAGACGCCGAACAGCAACGCGCCGAACAGCACCCAGATCGGGCGACCGCGCGCCAGCATGGCCAGCACGATGCCGAGAAAGCCCGCGCCATTGGTGATGAACGGAATGAACAGCCCAGCCCCGACATTGGCGAGATAGGCGCCGCCGAGCCCAGCCAGCGCTCCGGTCGTCAACACGGCGATGGTGCGGGTCCGCACGACATCGATGCCGGCGACATCGAGCGCGGCCGGCTTGTCGCCTGCCGCCTGCAAATTGAGGCCGAGTTGCGTGCGCCGATAGAGGTAGCTCATGCCGAAAACCAGCGCGACCGCCAGATAGACGATCAGATGATGCTTGAAGAATGCAGGCCCGATGACCGGGATGTCCGAAAGCAGCGGAATGACGGTCGCATCCGCCGCGGGCAGGCGCGGGTAGCTGCGTGAGAACTGGAAATGGTGGAGCAGTGCCGTCAGGCCCTCGAGCCCCAAGGTCAGCGCGATGCCGATGACGATCTGGTTCAGCCCGATGCGCACGCAAAGCAGCGCCATGACAAGCGCCACCGCAGCACCCCCGACGGCACCGGTGAGAAAGCCCAGCCACAGCGACCCGGAATAGAAAGCGCCGACAAAGCCGAGATAGGCGCCGGCCAGCATCATGCCTTCGATGCCGATATTGAGCACCCCCGCCTTCTCGGAGATCTGCTCGCCGAGCCCGGCAAGCAGCAGCGGGATCGCCGCGGTGACGGCGCCGAACAGGAGCGCGCTGAGAAAGACTTCGCTGAACAGCCCGGTCATGCCCTAGGCCCTCCGCGACTGGTTGTATCGGTGATCGAAATATTCGGCGAGCGCGAGCACGATCAGCACGATGGAAACCAGCACCAGCGTGAAATGATTGGGAACGCCAAGCCGGCGCGCCGCGCTCTCACCGCCGATCGAAAGCACCGAAAGCAGGAACACGAAGCCTATCGCAGCAAAGCCGTTCATGCGGGCGAGAAACACGGCGGGTATCACGGCAAGCCCATAGGCGGGATTCCAGTCGGCGCGGACATTGCCCTGGACACCGATGATGTCGACGGCGCCGGCAAGGCCGGCCAGCCCGGCCGAAATGGCGAAGACGGCGACGGTCAGGCCGGGGACACCGAGCCCCGAGTGAACCGCGGCGCGTGGATTGGCGCCGACGATCCTCAGCTTCAGCCCGAACGCCGTGCGCGTCATCACCAGATGCACGATGACGATCGCCGCCAGCCCAAGCAGCAGGCCACTGGTGATGGTCGTTTCGAACAGGCGCGGAAGCCGGTCTTCCACCGGAAGCGTGCGCGTCTGCGGCACAGTCGTGCTTGGGTCGCGAAACGCCAGCTTGACCAGCACATTGGCGAGCGAGGTGCCGAGGAACGTCATCATCAGCGTGGTGATGATCTCGTTGACGCCCTGATAGGCACGCAGCAGGGCCGGCACCAGCGACCAGATCATCGCCACCACCATGGCGATGAGGAACGAGCAGACCAGCGCCAGCCAGGCTGGCATGATCTGAACGAACACGGGAGCGCTGGCAGCCGCCGTCACCGCGCCAAGCAGGAACTGGCCGTCGCCGCCGAGATTCCACATGCCCGCGCGAAAGGCGACGATCAGGCCGGCGGCAAGAAACAGCAGCGGCGCCATGCGCGTCAGCGTCTGCTGGATGCCGAGCGGCGAGAACAGTCCCTTCTCCAGCACGAAGCCATAATAGGCGAGCGGGTCGACGCCGACGGCAAGCAGGATACAGCCGGCTATGACGAGAGCGATGAGGATCGGGCCGAGCGTCATCAGCAGCCGATGCAGGATGTCGCGGCGCGTCGCCGCCCCGCTCGTGGCATCGAGTGCGGTAGCACTGACCGTGGGGGCGGTGTCGATGCTCATGCGGCAAGTCCGATCATCAGGCGACCGACCTTGGTGCGGGCGTCGTCTACGTTCTCGACGGTGCCTACCAAAGCTCCGTCGGCGATGACGGCGATACGGTCGCACATGCCAAGCAATTCCTCGAGGTCGGTGGAGATCAGCAGCACGGCGAGGCCACGCGCCGCCGTGTCGCGGATGCGCTGGCGCGACGCCAATGTGTTGGCGAGATCGAGCCCATAGGTCGGCTTGTTGAAGATCACCACCTTGGCGCCCTCAGCCAGTTCTCGCGCCAGAAGCACCTTCTGGATGTTGCCGCCGGACAGCCGCGCGACAGGCGTCTTCAGGCTCGGCGTACGCACGTCATATTCGCGCACGAGCTGGGCGGCGCGCTTGTCGATCTCCGCGCGTTGCTCGACGCCGTTGCGCCAGAACGGGGCCGCGCCGACCTGCTTGAGGAAGAAGTTGATCGACACCGGGAAGGTTCCGACAGTGCCCTCGCCCAGCCTGTCGTCGGTCAGGTAGCGAAGGCCGCGCCGGCGGCGCTCGCCGACGCTCAGCGTCTCGATGGCGGCGCCTTCCAGCCGCACCGAGCCGCCGGCAGCTGTACGCTGGCCGGCCAGCGCTTCCGCCAGCTGCTTCTGGCCGTTGCCGTCGATGCCGGCTATGCCCAGGATCTCGCCCGGGCGGATGTCGAAGGAGATCGACGACAGGCCCGGTGCATTGTCCGTCGGTGCTACCGCCAGATCCGTAACCTGAAGCAGCGGGGCCGCTTCTGCTCGGGCAGTGCGGACCGGACGCTCGACGGCTTCCGGATCATCCTTCTGCTTGCCGAACATCAATTCCACGATCTCGGAGACGATCTCCTGTTCGCCCAGCGTGCGAAACCGCTCGGGCGGGATCTCTCCGACCTTGCGGCCAAGCTTCAGCACCGAGATGCGGTCGCCGAAGGCAGCCGCCTCCTTGAGCTTGTGGGTGATGAAGACGATCGCCAGGCCCTGCTCGACAAGGCGGCGCATCAGCGCGCCCAGTTCGTCGATACCTTTCGGCGTCAGCATGGAGGTGGACTCGTCAAGGATGAGCAGCCGGCTGTTGCGCAGCATCGCGCGCAGGATCTCGACCTGCTGCTGCTCACCGAGCGACAACTCCGATACCTTGGCTTGAAGCTTGACGGTGATGCCGAGCGTGCCGGTGATCTCGGCGACGCGCGCCGCCAGTTCCTCGGTCCTGGGGCGCTGCCACCACGGCCCGCCAAGCAGGAGGTTCTCCGCCACCGTCAGCGTCGGCACCAGCATCATGTGTTGGAATACGGTGCCAATGCCGAGTGCCAGCGCATGGCGCGGCGACGTGATCGGCGTCGGTTTGCCGTCGACCAGTATGCGTCCTTCGTCCGGCTGCTGCAGGCCGGACAACATGCCGATCAGTGTCGATTTTCCAGCGCCGTTCTCGCCCAGCAGCACATGCACTTCGCCCGGGCGGATCGACAGGTCGACGCTGTCATTGGCAACGATGCCGGGGAACCGTTTGGTCACGCCTTCAAGCGCGACGATGTCGCGCCCGGCAACGGACGATGAAGAAAAACCGCTCATGAAAGCCCAGCACCAAAAAAACGGGAATCGTCCGGAGGGGTGAACGGATCACCCCTCCGGCAGTTGACCGTGATCGCCTTACTGGGCGACGCTGGTCATCAGTGCCCTTACGGCGGCCGCGTCATAGACCGGCTCGACCTTGATCTTGCCGGAAATGACGTCCTCGCGCAGCGCCTGGATTTCCGTCCAGACATTGTCCGGGATCGCAGCGGTCTTCAGCAGCTTGACCGAGTCGTCCTTGAGGCCGATCGTATAGTGTTTGGTGCCGAACGTGTCGGCCTTCAGGTCGGCAATCATCGCCGCATAGACCGGCTCGATGTTCCACACCACCGACGACAGCAGGAAGCCCTTGTCGATCGGTGTCTTGTCGCCGATGACGTCGATAAAATAGACCTTGCCGCCATCGGCTGCCTTGGTCGTCTCGACCGCCTGCAGCATGCCGAAGCTCGAACCGTTGCCCTGGCCGAAGATGATGTCGGCACCGGATGCGATCACGCTTTCGGTGACGCGCTTGCCGCCGGCCGCGTCGCTGTAGGCGGCAGGGCCGATCACCGCATAGGTGATCTTGACGTCAGGGTTCTCCGCCTTCACGCCTTGTGCGAACGCCGCCGACTGCGAATTCCACGATGGCGGTTCGCCCGAGACGACGATGCCGACCGACTTGGAACGCGACACCTTGCCGGCGAGACGGCCGGCCAGATAGGCACCCTCGTGGCCGCTCAGCGTGTAGTCGGCGACGAGGCCCTTCTCCAAGCCGGCTGGCGTGTCGACGATCGCCACCGGAACTTTCAGTTCCTTGGCGATTTCGGGCGCCGAGGTGTTGTAGCCGCTGGCATGAGCGATCAGCAGGCTGGCGCCGTCGGAGGCAAGCTCCCGCAGGGTCGGACGAACGTCGCCATAGCCGAGGCCCTGCGCCACGACCACTTCGACGCCGGCGGCCTTGCCTGCCGCCTTGGCGGCGTCGATGCCTTGCTGGTTCCAGCCATAGTCCGTGCCTTCTTCGGGCGTCAGGATGGCGATCGACTTGACCTCGCCGGCAAGCGCGCCGCTCATCAAGACACCGGTCAATATAACTGCACTTACACTGCTCTTAAGAAGCTTTAACATGTTACCCTCTCTGTTGTTTCACCAATCAATATTCTTATTGTTATTGCGCGAAAGCGAGATAGACTGCCGAGGAAAAATTACATTGGAGCTCAGGCAAAGTGAAGATCCGTTATGCCCTTCCGGTGATGCTGGCGTTGTCGTCCTTCGCCAACGCGGTTGAGTTGCACCATGTCACCGTCCGCACCGGCACTGACGGGCTCGACATGGTTCCGTTGACGATTTCGAATGCGGGCAGCGAAGGCCTCTCCTGCAACGCCGACTTCGCCCACTGGTATTCAGCCGGGATCGCAACGATCGAGCCGGGCAAGAAGACGCGCGTCGAACTCTGGTTCGATGTGAAGACCGGCACGTTCACGATCCTCAACGACAAGCGCGAGAACCTGCCCGTCGAGCGGCTGTGGTGCGGTCTGGCGAGCCGAGCATATGCCACCCGCGTGCAGGTCACGCTCGACCGCACCGATGCGGCGAAAGGCGAGCGTGATGTGTCCTGCGCCATGGCGCAGGACAGCCTGGTCTGCCGGTAGGCGCTCATCGAGCTTTCCGTTCGAACACCGCGCACCTCTTATTCTTTTGTCAGGAATGCGTCGGTGAAAACGTCGTCCGCCGACAGAGCCGCCTTGAGCACGCCCTGGTCCGTCAGTGTCTGGAGGGTCTCCTCCCACTGCGTCTTCGTCATCCAGCCGAGACCGTGTTCCTTGGTGTCGGCGCTGCTGAACGTCGATGCGATGTCGGCGTTGATCTGCGCCAGCAGCACGTCCTTCTTGTCCGCATAGCCGGGCGCTGCCTTGGCCGTGATCTCGGCAGCTTCTTCCGGATGAGCCACGACATAGTCGAACGCCTCCCTGTATGCCTTGACGAAGCGGCGCACGACATCCGGCTTGTCCTTGATCATCGCTTGCGAAGTGAACAGGCCCGAGCCATAGGCTTTCCACCCATGGTCCGCCCCCATCATGATGCTGAGCGAGCCGGGGCCTCCGGCCTTAGCCTCCAGTTCGGGAACCTCGGCATCGATATAGCCGACGACCGTCTGAACCCGGCCAAGCAGCAGATAGCTTTCATAGGGAGGCGAGACGCTGTTCAGCGTCATGTCCTTTTCGGTCAGGCCGTTGGCGGCCAGGAAGCCCTTGAAGAAGATGTAGGTGGAGCCGGCCGGATGAATGCCGATGGTCAGCCCCTTGAGGTCGGACGGCTTGGTGAGCTTCAGCGTCTTGGCCAGCGAAATGATCCCCAGCGGCGAGTGCTGATTGACGGCCGCCAGCGCCACGACCGGGACATTCTGCGACCGTGCGACGGCAAGCGTGGGAAGATCGCCGAAGCCGAAATCCGCGTTCTCATTGCCCACCAGCCGCATTGCGTCCGGCGAGCCGGATCCCTTGCGGATCTCGGCCACATCGATGTCGTTCTTGGCGAAGAAGCCCTTTTCCTTGCCGACAAAGAACATGGCATGATTGCCACGCACCACCCAGTCGAGCTGGACGTTGACCTTATCGGCCGCCAGAGCCGCGTTGGAGAAACCGAGTGCTGCGACAAACGCCGCCAAGGTAGCGGCCTTGATAAGTGAGCGTCTCAGCATTTTTTGTTCCCTTTTGTGACGTTGGTTGATCGAGCGGGCCTAGGACTGGCTGAATTTCGGCGCCCACGGCACCACGATGCGTTCGAGGATTTCGGCGGCGTAGTAGAAGGCGATGCCAAGCACGGAAACGAGCAGCAGCGCTGCGAAGACCAGCGCCGTGTCGAGCTGGGTCGAAGCGAACTGGATGACGTAGCCGAGACCGTCCGACGCCCCGGCGAACTCACCGACGATAGCGCCGATCACACTCAACGTGGCGGCGATCTTGGTCCCGGCCATCAGGTTCGGCAGCGAGTGCGGAACGCGGATCCTGAACAGGATCTGCGTCGGGCTGGCCCCGACCGAATTCATCAGCGACAGCAGCGAGCGGTCGACCGATTGCATGCCCGCCAGCATGGACAGCGTCACCGGGAAGAAGGCGATGACCAGGATCAGGCCGATCTTGGGCGCCAGCCCATAGCCGAACCAGAGAATGAAGATCGGCGCGAGAGCGACTTTCGGCACGTTCTGGAACAGCACAACCAGTGGATACAGCGCGCGTCCCAACCAGTCGAAGCGCACGATGACCAGCGCAATGGCAATGCCGACCACGACCGAGACCAGGAAGCCGAACAGGATCTCGCCCGCCGTCACCAGCGTCGCCTGCATCAGCGTGCCCCATTGCGCGACCAGCGACTTCGCGATCTCGGACGGAGCGGGAATGATGAAGGCGGATATGGCAAAGATCCGCACGGCGGCTTCCCACGCTACGATTGTCACCAGCAACAGGATGACCGCCGGCAGCCAACTGCCGGTCGCCGCACTCCAGCTGGAGGCGAGCCGCGGCTCGGGAAGGTCCGTGATGGGTTGGTCGCTCAAGACGCGCCTCCCGGCTGATGGCTGGAGCGCAGCATCGTTCGCAACTGGACCACCAGCCTGACGAACTCCGGATCTTCGGTGACCGACAGGTCGCGTGGATAAGGCAGCGCAATGTCGAGGCTCTCGGTGATCCGCCCCGGCTTGATCCCCAGCACGTGAACATGGCGCGACAGATGGATGGCCTCGTCGATGGAATGGGTGACGAGCACGATCGTCTTGCCGGTCCGCTGCCAGATTTCCAGCAGCGACTGACCCATGGAATCGCGGGTGATGGCATCGAGCGCGCCGAACGGTTCGTCCATCAACAGGACCGCCGGATCGAGCGCCAGGGCTCGTGCGATGGCGACCCGCTGCCGCATGCCACCAGACAGCTCGTTTGGCCGCTTGTGAGAGGAATCGCCCAGACCTACCAGCTCAAGCATCTCCTGCCCGCGCGCCCGCAAATCCGAGCGCGACAGCGACTTGTCGGCGATGCCGAGCAGCAGCGACGCATTGTCGACGGCGTTCTTCCAGGGGAGCAGGTTGGCGTCCTGAAAGACGAGGCCGATCATGCGCCTGCGCGCCGCCTCGACCGGTGCGAGCCCGGCGATCGCAACGCTGCCCTGGGTCGGCTTCACCAGCCCGGCCAGCACCTTGAGCAAGGTGCTCTTGCCGCAACCGGAAGGGCCGATAAGGGAGACAAACGACCCCTTCGGCACCGAGAGATCGATGTTGCTGAGGATCAGCTGCCGGGCAATGACCACCGAAACGCCCTTGGCGGAGATCAGATCGTCATGGCGGATATGGGCCGGCCTGTCGCCGGCGGCTCGAATGGTTTCAATGCGCATGGCTTGTCGCCCCGCGCGCTTTCGTCGGCCGCAGCCACGCCGTCTTGATGGCGAAGGCGCCCTTCACACAAACAGCCGACCGGTGGAACTCCTCGAACCGGCCTGCCCTCTGCGCACCGTTTGACATTAGCTACTCCCGGCCTTCCAGGATGCGCCGCACCGCGACGAGCTTGCTCGCCCGTTCGCCTTGCAGCGCCTTTGTCTGCTCGGGCGTGTAGGCAAACATGCCCTCGCCCGACTTGATGCCGAACTTCAACGCAGCCGTCTTCTCCAGCACCATCGGCGCGACATCGTCGCGGTTGGAGAGATCGGCATTCAGGAAGGACGAGACGGATTTGTAGATATCCAGCCCCGCCATATCGAGCAGCGCCATCGGGCCGATGACGGCGATCTTGTAGCCAATGCCCCACGATACGCAGGTGTCGAGATCTTCCGGTTCGATGACGCCGCGCTCGACAAGGTCGACCGCCTCGCGCAGCAGCGCGTAGAGCACGCGGTTCTCGACGAAGCCCGGAACGTCCTTCTTCACCACCACCGGCAGCAGGCCGATCGAGCGAATGAGGTCGCGGATAACAGCCACGGTTTCTGGCGCGGTCTTTTCGCCGCCGATCACTTCGATCATCGGAATGATGTGCGGCGGGTTCGACCAGTGCATGCCGACCATCCGCTCGGGATGCGAAATATGCGCCTGCAGCTTGGTGATCGGGATGCCCGACGTGTCGGAAGCGACGATGACGGACGGGCCGATCAGCGGATCGATGTCGCGATAGGTCTGCGCCTTGATGTCGATATTCTCGGGCACGTTCTCGATCACCAGTTCGGCGCCATCGACGGCCTCGGCGATCGTCTCGACGAATCGCACGCTGCCGGCGCCTGTCCCGGGCGCCTTGATGTCGAGACGATCGAGCACGCCGCCGGCGAGATCGAGCATGCCGCGGGCACGCTCGACCGACGCCTGTGAAACATCATACGCCGTGACATCGAGGCCGCCGCGCGAAAGCCGCGCGGCGATGCCTGGACCCATCGTTCCCAATCCGATGAGAGCGGCGCGCCTGATCATTATGCGGCCTTTGCGGGAGCAGCAGTGGTTGCCGCCTTGAAGGCCGGCCGGGCGGCGATCGCGGCCACCCAACGCTCCAGATCGGGCATCGACGGCCGGTCGATCTTGAAGTCGACGCAGCGCTTCAGGATCGGCGCGCAGGCGATGTCGGCAAGGGTCAGCTTGTCCAGCGCCAGGAAGTCCTTGCCGGCCAGGTGGCCATCGACGATCTTGAGTTGCGCGACAAGGTCCTTCACCTGTTCCTTGTATTCGGCGGTCTGTTCCTCGGGTGTGAGCTTGGCGCCCTTGAAGGCCGCCAGGTAGCCGGGATTGACCGCCGCCAGCAGGAAATCCATCCAGCGCTCGACCTCGGTCTTTTCCGCCGGCGTGGCGCCATTCAACTGTTCGCCACCGAATGCCGCGAGATAGCGCAGGATGGTGTTGGACTCCCAGATCACGGTGTCACCGTCGACCAGCGTCGGCACCTTGGAGGTCGGGTTGAGCGCCTTGTATTCCGCCGTCTGGGTGTTCTCGAACTGGCGGCCATAGTCCTCGCGCTTGTAGGATGCCCCAAGCTCTTCGAGCATGAAGAGCACCTTCTGGACGTTGCCTGATGTCTGGCGGCCTAACAGCTTGTACATGTCGTCTCCTCGATTGTGTCCAATGCCTACTTGCTCGCTGGGAGCGGCTTGTAGACGATCGCGTCCATTTCGATCTTGGTGTTGATGACGGCCTTTGCCTCGACGGTCGTGCGCGCCAGCACGGCATCGCCGATCCCTTCGAGGAACGCCTTGTTGTAGCGGCCGAAATCGCGCGTATCCTCGAGATAGGTGGTGATCCGCACGACATCCGACAGCGTCGCGCCCTCATGCGCGATGACGCGCGCGATGGTCTTCAGCGTGGCCAGCGTCTCTTCCTCGATCGTGCCGCTGATCATGTTGTTGTTGTCGTCCTTCGGCACCTGGCCCGAGACGAAGATGAAGTCGCCGGCACGCACCGCCGGATGAAACGGCAGGTTCGGGTTCTTGTTGCCGATGGCGTAATGGCTGGCGGATTTTCGCGTGCTGTCGCTCAATGCCTGCTCCTAGAGAACACTGGTTTCGATGATGTCGACGCCACGGATGCGATCGATCAGGTAGACGATGCCGCGGTCGTCGATGGTCACGTCGTTGGACGAGGAACGCTCCGCCCCCTCGGGCGCGTCGGGCACGAAATGGCCGACCTCCTTTGGCGCGAACGGGTCGGCGATGTCGACGAGGCGCAGCCCCTGCGCGAACCATGCAAACGGAATGATCGTGCCCTTGAACCGTTCGGAAGGCTGATGGCAGCCGGTCATCTGCGGCTGCGGTGAACCATCCGGGTCGAGGCCCGGCACCTGGAAGGTCGAGATCGGCAACGGGTTGGTCTCGTCGGTGATGTCGTAGATCCACGTGAAGGCCGGCGGTGATGGCCGAAGCTTGGCGACGTCCTCGTCCGCCACCACCATGATGTTGCGGCCCTTGAGCGGCTGTGGAATCGGCAGGCAGGTGTGGGTGGGATGCGGAAAGCTCGGGCTCGAATTGACGTGCGAGACCAGCTTCGGCTTGGTGATGTCCGAAATGTCGAGGATGAACAGGCCGTGATGCCAGTAGCTGACATACAGCCGGTCGCCCATGCGCAAAGGATGGTGGCAACGCGGCGTGACATAGTCGTGCCAGGGGTATTCCTCGCCGCCACCGGTCCACTGGCCGGGTATCCACCAGCGTCCGACCTCGACCGGCTTTGTGGGATCGATCAGGTCGAGGATCATCACGATGTTGCCGACATAACCGTCGGCGGTCGGCGAGATGTAGACGTAACGGCCGTCGAAGTCGTAGCGGTGGACGCCCTTGCCGCCGGTTATCCATTTCGAGATGAGCTTGGGCTGTGCCGGCTTGGTTGTGTCGTAGAGTGCCAACCCGCCGCCGAAATCGGCCGGGCCGGCATCGCCAAAGCGCTCGTGGTTGATGATCATCAGCCCGTCCTTGGCGCGCACCTTGTGCGAGTGCCAGCCGGGCGGAACATCGATCGTGGCTATCTTGCGCGGATTGCGCGGGTCGGAAATGTCGACCAGCGTCGTACCGCTCGGCGGCCGCATGTGGCCGATATAGAGGATGTTGCCGTCGACCCAGACCTGGCCGCCGCCTGGGCAGTCGACATGGCCGATCTGCTTGGTGTTGAACGCCGAAACCAAATGCATACGCCCTTGCTGCTGAAACGTCATTTCAATGTCCCCGCCGCCAATGGCGGCGGGGCAGTAGGATGGGAACTAGACGAGACGGAGCAGATCGCCGGCCTGGTTGCGGCCCCAGCGCTTGTAGAGGAGCAGCGCCTTCTGCGTCGGCGCATCGGTGGCGCCGAAGAAGATCACCGGCTCGCTCGACGAGCCGTTGACATGCTCGACCCAGGAACCCCCGGGTATGGCGATGGTGTCGAATTGGTTCCAGTCGTAACGCTTGCCGTCGATGATCGAATGGCCGTTGCCACGGAACGGCGCCAAGAGCAGGCTGGCGGTCTCGCGCTGCGGCAAGGTCTTCTCGCCGGGGCGCAGCATCTGCACGTAGAAATTGATGGTGTGGAAGACGGGTCCGCCGGTCGTCGGATCGACATAGTCGATGACGATGCCTTCATGAGGGTCGCCATCCCAATCCTTGTGAGCGTCTAGGACCGCTTCCATCTTCTCCCAGCGATAGACATACATCGGAGACGACAGGCCGCCGCCGCGCTTGTGGTCGACGAAACGCGGCATCAGGCCGCCCTCGCCATAGATGCGCTGTGAATAGTCACCGGGATAGCGGGCGGTCTGCACCTTCTTCTCGACTTCCTTGCCGTCGACCATCTCGGTGTATTTGTGGTCGAAATGGACGGCGTGCAGCGTTTCGACCAGCGGCAGGTCGAGCACCGACAGGTTGACCGCCTGCTCGCCGCCGACGGTGCCATGATTGTGCCAGGCGTCGTTGGGCGTCAGCACCATGTCGCCGGGGCCGAAGACCACGTCTTCGCCCTCGACGCCGGTGAAGTTGCCCTTGCCGGTCAGGCCGAAGCGGATGGCGCTCGGCGAGTGCTTGTGCGGCGGCATGATCTCGTCGGGATCATTCAGGCGGTAGGCGGTGTACATGGTGCTGACCGATGCACGCTTGGGCGCAAGGCCAGGATTGACCAGGATCAGCGAGCGGCGCTCGCTGTCGTCCATGGTCACCAGTTCGGCGGCGCGTTGCAGCAGCGGCTCGATGTCCGAATAGGACCACACGAAGGGAACGGCCTTCGACGTCGCCATCAGCTGCTTGATCTCGTCATGATCGACGCCTTCCGACGTCGCCCAGAACGGAAACATGTTCTTTGCGTAGAGGGCGTCATAGAGGCCCTTGAGTGCTGCCTTCTTGTTGGTGAGCACATCGTTAGCTGGTTGCGCCAGGGACATATCGGACACCTCTCGTCACGAAGAAAATACTTCTAACCAACTCAACCGTATTCGCATTGGTTTTGCGCGACAATACCCAAATTGCGAATTTTATAAGTTTTTGGTTGAGGTGCATTTTTGAGAGGCAAATGCCCAGAAACAGGCAGAAATAGCCCAAGAATGCTCGAAATATGCCTTGAAATCAGGGCATGAAGCCGCCTCGTCACGGCCAGGCGGAGGCACATGACGGTCCAACCAACGCAGTTTTCAATCTCAACCAAAAGACTTTGGTTGTATTCCGGCCGCCTCTGTCAGGCCGCCACGCTCTGTTGGGCGCGGCTGCGGATCAGATCCGCGGCCTTTTCGGCGATCATGACGACCGCCGCATTGATGTTGCCGCAGACGAGGTCGGGCATGACCGAGGCGTCCACGACACGAAGTCCGGCGATGCCGCGCACCCGCAATTCCGGATCGACCACCGATGCCGCATCGACGCCCATGCGGCACGTGCCGGCCGGATGATGCACGGTGATCGAGGTCTTGCGGATATGCTCGTCGATCTCTTCGTCGCTCTCGCATTTCGGGCCGGGGAAGAACTCCGCACCAACGAACGGAGCCATGGACGGCTGGCTGGCAAGGTTGCGCGCAACACGAAAGCCGGCGCGAAGCGACTGCCAGTCGCGCTGCGAGGACAGGAAATTCTGATGGATCAGGGGCGCGGCGACCGGATCGCTGGACGCCAGCCTGACGCTGCCGCGGCTCTCCGGCTGCACGGCAACGATACGGGTCGCAAAGCCGTCGGCGAACGGCGCCTTGAACGGCGACATGTAAGGCCATGCTCCAAGCGGTGCGGCGGTGAAAAGCAGCTGTACGTCCGGCAACGGCCGGCTTGCGTCGCTCTTCAGGAATGCCACGACGCCGCCAGGCACATCTCCCGAAAAGCCCTTTCCGGTGAGATAGGTCTTGACGAAATCCAGCCCGATACGATCGGCCCGCATCATCTTGAGAAACGGTCCCGGTTGTTTGCGACGATACATCAGGATGACCGAAACATGGTCCTGCAAATTCTTGCCGACCTGCGCACGATCGACTTTCGTCTCGATGCCATGCGCCGCGAGCTCGCCGCTGTCGCCTATGCCTGACAGCATCATCAGCTGCGGCGTGTTGATGACGCCGCCGGCAAGCAGGACCTCGCGCCGCGCCACAACTTCATGGCTCGCCCCGCCTCTGGTGTAGGCAACGCCGGTTGCGCGCCCATTCTTCAGCAGGATCTTCGTCGCCATCGCGCCGGTCAGCACCTTGACGTTGCCGCGACGCATAGCCGGCCGCAGATAGGCGGTCGCGGTCGAGCAGCGGCGGCCGTTCGCAATTGTCATCTGCAGGCGGCCGAAGCCTTCCTGTATGGCGCCGTTGTAGTCGTCGGTCTGCGGATATCCGGCATCACGGCTGGCCGTCGCGAACGCATCGATCAGTTCGTCCTTGTAGCGGCAGAACTGGGTGTTCAGCGGCCCGCTGCCGCCGCGATACCGGCTTTCGCCTCCTTCCCAGCGCTCCTGCTTCTTGAAGTAGGGCAGCACCTTGTCGAACGACCAGTCCGTCAGGCCGCTTGCCGCCCAGCGATCATAGTCGCCGCGATTGCCGCGCACATAAGCCATGGCGTTGGTTGAGGAAGAGCCGCCGATGACCTTGCCGCGCGCGCATTCGACCTTGCGGCCGCCGACATTGGCCTCGGGCTCGCAGAAATACATCCAGTCGTGGCGGCGTTCGGTCAGGATCTTGCCCCAGCCGAGCGGGATGTGGATCATCGGATCGCGGTCCCAATCCCCAGCCTCCAGCAGAAGCACCGACACGGCAGGGTCTTCGCTCAGCCGGTTCGCCAGCACGCAGCCGGCCGATCCCGCACCGACAATGACGTAGTCAAAGGTTTCGCCAGCCGGCATGCGTGATCCTCGGGAGAAAGACGGTCCGCCGCGATGGCAACCGTCGACATGGGCAGTCAACCATCGCGCAACTGGTGTTGTCAACCATTGCGTACAGTTGTAGATTGGTTGAATTGGTTGAGTGCCGTCGAACAGGTTTTCGTGTCACAATATGATGTCGGGACGTTGAGTCGTCGGTCTGCCGATCGGACAGGAGATTTGGTTTTGAGCGCATTCGAGCCGCAGGTCGGACCATCGGATCTCGACGACATCATCGCCGCGGTCCGCCAGTTGCAGCAGGGCGGCGGCAAGCTTCCGTCCGAGCGCGATCTTGCGGAACATCTGAGCGTCAAGCGCCATCAGCTTCGCAAGGCGCTTGAAGTGCTGCGCCTTTCGGGCGACCTCAAACCGGCGCGCGCCAGGCGGGCGCCGACCGCCCTTCCGAGATATGGCGAGGAATTGGTCAGGGTAACCAATCCGATCGAGGTCCTGGAATTGCGCCTGATCATGGAGCCGGGCCTTGCCCGACTGGCGTCGCTGCGCGCCTCTTCTTTCGAGACGGCGCGGATCCTCGACGCGGCAACCACGCCTGAGAACGCCCCGTCGGGTGAGGTCGACTTCGCTTTCCATCTCGCGATCGTTGCCGCGGCCCGCAACCACCTCGCCGCGGAATTCTACAAGATGCTGCGCCAGGTCGGTGTCGATGCGCGGGTGAAGGTTGCGCGCACCGCGGCACCCACCTGCCCCAAGCGGATCGCCCACCGCGACGGCGAGCATCGCCTGATCGCCGAAGCGATCTCGCAGCGCGATCCCGAAGCGGCAGAGACCGCAATGCGCGCGCACCTTTTGTCCGTGCAGAGACAGATCATGGAACGGTCGAATGCCGGCGCCTTTGCCGCGTGATCGTATCAGCTTCCGACATTGAGCCTGTGCGGGGAATTCCAAATTGAAACGTCATTTCGACGTGCTGGTGATCGGTGCGGGATCCGCCGGCTCGGTTGTTGCCAGCCGGCTCAGTGAAGACCGGTCGTGCCAGGTCGGCCTCATTGAGGCCGGGGCGATGCCGGCCGATCCCGACATCGCCGATCCGCTTAAGTGGACGATGCTCCAGGGCCGCGCCTACGACTGGAGCCACCGGACCGTGCCCCAGCCCTTCACCGCCGACCGCATCCATGAATGGCCGCGAGGCAGGATAGTCGGCGGCTCGAGCTGCCTGCATGCAATGGCCTATGTGCGCGGCCATCCCGATGATTTCGAACCCTGGGCGCAAGCCGGCGGCGAGCGCTGGTCCTATCGGGGGTTGTTGCCGGGCTTCATCCGCAGCGAAGCCTTCACCGCCTTCGATGCGCCGACACGCGGCAAGAGCGGCCCGCTGGACGTCTATCTGCCGGACGCCGAGGTCAGTCCGGTCGTGCGTGCCTACATCGCCGCCGGGCGATCCCTGGGCGCTCCCACCCTGAGCGACCACAACAGCGGCGAACTGGTCGGCACCAGTCCCAATTCACTCAATATACGTGACGGCAAGCGCCTGAGCGTCGCCGACGCCTATCTGCCGTCGCAGGTCATGGCGCGGCCGAACCTGACCTTGCTCGCCGGCCACGAGGTCGAGCACCTGGTGCTGGACGGCCACAAGATCACGGGCGTGAGCGTGGTGTGCGAGGGTGAGACCAGGACGCTCTGCGCCGACCGGATCGTTCTTTGCGCCGGCGCCGTATCCACGCCGCTCATCCTCATGCGGTCGGGCATTGGCTGTCCCGATACGCTGAAGCAGGCTGATATACGCTGCCTAGCCGATCGGGGCGATGTGGGCCGCAACCTGCAGGATCATCTGCTGGCTCTCGGAAATGTCTACAGCACGAAAAAGCCGGTGCCGCCCTCCCGCCTGCAGCACTCCGAATCGCTGATGTATCTGCACAGCGACGATCCGACCCGCTCTACGGGAAGTCCCGATATCGTGCTCGCCTGCGTCGTCGCCCCGTCCGCGGCCGAGGGCCTGAAGACCCCGCCCTATGGCTCCGCCTTTACCATCCTGTGCGGCGTCACCCATCCGACAAGCCGAGGGCGCATCACACCAAGCGGGCCGGGCCGCAACGATGCGCCGGTCATCGACCCACATTATCTCGAAACCGAACACGACCGCGCGACATTCAGGATGGCGTTGAAGCGGGCGCGCATGGTCGGCCATCATGCGGCTCTGGACGAATGGCGCGATATGGAGATCCTGCCAGGCGCCCCGGTTCAGTCCGATGCCGAACTCGATGCTTTCATTGCCAGGGCTGCTTCCACCCATCACCATCCGGCCGGCACGTGCCGGATGGGTCGTGACACTGAGGCCGTCGTCGATCCTGACTTGCGGCTGAACGGCTTCGACAATGCCTTTGTCGTCGACGCCTCGGTGATGCCGGCGATCCCGAGCGGACCGATCAATGCCGCGATCGTCGCCGTAGCCGAAACCTGGGCGGCGTCTTCACGGGCTACCCCGTCGTCAGCGTAACCGCGGCCGCGTCCGACAATTCCCCTGGGTTCCGAATGGCTCTGGTTCCCGGCGAATGTCAGCTATGGAGATGCGTCAGTTCAAACGCGGCTCCGTCCTGGACGCCGGCCATGCGCTGCTCGGCGGACCGGAACATGTCCGCGAACTCCACCTGGTTTTCGAACACCACGCCGCCGACCTTGACGGTCAGGGCATCCTCGGTCCCCTTTGGCGCGAAATAGACTTGCGCGATCCGCGCCTCGATACGCTGGCCGATTTCCCTGGCTTCTGCTTCGGTCGCACCGGCGAGGAAAACCCCGAACATCGACGTTCCCATGCGTCCAACCAGATCCTCCGCGCGCACCGACGATTGTATGGTCGAGGCTATGAGCCGCAAGGCTTGATCGCCCCATTCAAGACCAAAGCGCAGGTTGATGGACCGCAGATGCTCCGAATGGATGACCAGGAAGGCGCCCGATTTAGGCCCCGGCACCGACGGCCTTGCCGTTCTTTTTTCGACCATCGACGTGAAGACCGCTCCGTTCAGGCAGCCGGTCGTGGTGTCGAAGGTTGCCGACTTGTCGAGTTCCCGGCGATAGCGACGAAGCTCGATCTGTTTCAATCCAACGAACAGAAAAAGCGGAACACCAAGGACAACAGGCAACAGGATTGCCGTGATCATGCTGCGCCCAAATGGCGTCAGCGCCTCGGAGAACAGGAGCAGATAATTGAGGCCGACGGAAACGCCCAGGATTGCAGTGGTTCCCAGAAAGGTCAACAAAGCGACGCCTTTCCATGCCTGGTCGGTGGTGCTCGCCATAGTCTTTGTCACTGGCCGATCTCCTGTGGATGGGCTGGTATAGGGCCGGTGTGTTGCAATTTCAGTTTCAAGGAACCTTGCAATTTAATCGATTGCGCGATGACCCCATCAAGGCTGCGGACGAAATCGGCTTGCTCCCAATGCATGACCTCGGCTTTGGGAAAAGGACATGCATAAAAGACAGACGCAAAGCTGCGCCCGTGGCGGTGAACAGACAAGCATCAGGGTTGAATGGCAGGCTATTGTGCCGGGCCGAATATGCCCATCTCAGCCTTTCTGGCTGTCGCCTCCGCCTTGCCGTAGATGCCGCTCGGCAGCGCCGTGGCCCAGCCGTTGGAGACAAGCCAGGCGCCAACATCCTGCTTGCCTAGCCTGCATGGCGCGGCGACGGCAAAACGCTCGACGTCCGGAGGTACGAAACAGTGCAGCCCGCGTCCCCTCAGCCAGGAATTGAAAACGGCGCGTGCGCGCAGGCCGCAAGGCCAGGTGACGTCATGAAACGAGCAGGAGCTGTCGAGATCGATGCCTCGCACTCCGCTGATGACCACCTTGCGGCCCATGGATTCGAACATCGCCGACGATGTGGCAACCGGGCGGTAGAGCAAGACCTCCCGCCAATCCCCAGGCATTGGCGTTTTCGGGGGCACGGCGAGACCGAGCTCGCTGAGTGGCGGACGGGGCTCGGTCCGTTCGATCTCAGCGGGATCAAGCCGTGGCGGAGCGATCAGGTCTTGAGCAACCTTGCGCGCCGGCTCCAGGCGCTGTGCGCCGGCTACCGGGGCAACCGGCCGGATAGGCTGCGTATCGTCAACATCCCGCGACGGGGCACGGACAGGCCGATCGACCGAAAGCAACGCCCCACCTTGAATGATCAGCAGTATCCCGGCCAGAAGCAGCAGGCTTCCGAGCGCGATCGCCAAGCGGCTGCGGCCCGGCCTGCCCATCAGCTTGAACAGGATCTCAGGGATTTGCGCCGGTCAGAAACCCGACGTCGATTTGGCAACCAGCTTGAGCGCACCTTTTTCAATCCGATAGAACGGCATCGAGCGTTCGCTGGATCCGTCGGCCCGAAACCGGAACAGGCCGGTCGACCCGCGAAAGCCGTTTGGATTCTCGAGAACCTTTTTGCTGAAGCCATCAGGCCCGATCGCGCTGGCAATCCCTGCCGTCAGGGCAACCATGTCATAGGCATAGGCCACATTGACGTCAGCCGGATAGTTGTATGCCGTCCTGAAGCGGTCGGCGATCGGCCCGGTTTCACTTGGATCGAGCGTGGCGATAAACGCCCCCTCTAAGAGCGGATCCATGGGGTGCTCCAGCCAACGGTTCGTTCCGACGACGGAGACAGTCTTTCCCGGAATGCCCTTCGATTTGAGGGCGGCAAGGACAGGCGACGGACTGCCATTGCCGCTGGCGACAATGACGGCGTCGGGGGCGTCCACGAGTGAGCCCATTTCGTCGACCGCCTTCGCGGCGCCGTCGCCGGCGGAATATCGGAGAGTGACCGCGAGCGCCGCGCCGTAGATGCTGAGGCTGTTTGCGACCCGCTTCTCCATGGCGCCGGCGTTTGGGCCATCCGCGACAAGCAGTACGAACTTCTTGCTGCCTTTCGCGGCTAGTCCCGCAGCGCCCGCGGCGGCGCTGTCCGCTTCGCCAAGGAGCACGGCATAAACCCCGGCGCCACCGGCGAAATTATCGGCGAGCGCCAGGACCGGTGGCCGCTTCGATCCAGACAGCGTGGCAATATGCTGGGCTGCCGTCAGTTCGGTCGGGCCGATCACGACCTTCGAGCCCGTCGTTATGGCCGTTATCGCCATTTTGCCGGCCAGTGCGCTGTCGCCTTTGGTGTCTTCTACCGTCAGCGTAAGCAGTCCATTGCCAATATCCGTCATCGCCAGCTTGGCCGCATCCAGCATCTTCCTGCCGTTTTCGCCCGCTGTTCCGGAGCCGGACAACGGCAGCAGCATCGTGACTTTGGTCGAACCGGTGCCCAGCGACTGGGTCGCCTGGACGGGACCGGTAACAGCGGCCCCATTCTGCCCGGCAGGCGCGGCAACCGCCGCCGGATCGAGCACTTCGGACACGCCGCCTTTCGACTGGCAGCCCGACACGATCGCGGCGAGCGCCAAGGCGATTGCCCATGTCCGCGGACAGTGGACCTGTCGGCCAGCTTCCATGAATGCTCCACCCCTATGTGCCGCCGGATATTGTTCCCGGTCTGGTCTCCAACGCATGTTACGGCGGACTTGCAGTGCCGTCTGTAGTTCTTTTAGCCGCCGAAAAGCCTGCCTCTGAGCGTCCTGATCTGCCTTGCTTGCCCGGCACTTCGATAGTCGGCGCATTTCATGTATCGCGGCCCGGGCACGAACAGGCGGCGCACGCAAACGCCCTTTGCCCCCTTCCCCGGCCAGAATTGGGCAGCGGCTCCACCCTCACCGCCTGAAAAGGCGGAAAAGCCGAACGTCGCCACCGGCAACGGCCCGGTCACTTCAATCCCCTCCCTTGCCAGGATTGCCCGCGCACGCTGGCAGTAGCGGACCGAAAGGGCCGAGAACCGGCTTTCATTGTGCCCGGCGCGATACTTCATGACGGTGGTGCACAGATCGCCCCCGGCCAGCCTGTTGGCCTGTGCAAGATATCTGACTCCCAGCGCGATGTTGGTCGCCGGCGCGCTCAGATCGTCCAGAGAACCTCGAAAGCCGAGCATCCTGGCCGTCGCCGGCATCACCTGCATCAGGCCGACTTCGCCGTCGGCGCCTTGCACGCCGGGATCGAAGCCGCTTTCGATCTCCATCACCGCATGCGCCAGCAGCGGCTCCAGGCCATGGATCGATGCCTGGCAGCTGGCAAATGCCTTGAATGTCTGCCGGGTCCACTCCGTGGCCGGATCACAGCGCACTGCCTGCTTCAGGCCGGACGAAAGCTGTTGTTTCACGGATGGTCGTTCCAGCCAGTTGGCACTGGCCGGCGTGACCGTTTGGACAAAGCCAAGCAACACGATCGCGCCCGCGACCGCCTTCAGGAAGGATCCGTCGGCTGTCATGATGGCCAACAGGCGTGGTTCGCCTAGCCGGTCAGTGCATGTACTCGACCATGCGATCGTGAAAACACTCGCATTTGTTGAGGGTGTCTTCGTCCTTGTAGTTCGTCTTGAGGTAGCCGTAAGCCATGCCGCAGGCGACCTTGGCTTCCGATGCCCAGACGAAGACGGGACGCGACGAGTTGATCCACTCCGAACTGTTGGCGGCGGCGACCGACTCGTCCATCAGCTTCACCACTTGCTGCTTCAGATCGACGATGTTGTCGTTCAGCACCAGGTTGGACGTCCCCACGACACGGCAATAATCGCCGGTCGGGCCATCGATGATGTCGGCGGCATACCCCGTCGACCCGACTGCCAGCAACAGCGTCGCAGCGGAAACCAGCAGTCTTGCAGAACGTTTCATGTTGAGCTCCCCTAGATATTAGCGACGTATAACATAGTCGCGTGGTTGTGCGCTATGCCGTTAGATCGTTGCCGTGTGTTGCACATGCGCCGTGTCGTCGTAGAGTATCGTGATCGTGCCGGCGGCAGGAGCGTTCTGCAACGCGGCGACGTCCACGAAATTGGCCGCATTGCCCGAACCAGTGGTATCGACGCTCAGTGTCTTCGTGTCGGCGTCGTAGTGCACATAGTCGTTGATGTTGCCCCCCGACGCCGTGTCGAACAGCGCACTCAGGTCGATCTTGTCGCCCTCACCACCAGGGCCGGTGCCGTGGTAGTCGGTGATGAGGTCCTTGATGTCGAGGTTGTCGAGCTTGAAGGTATCGGCGCCCGTGGTTCCCGTTTGTCCGGTGGTATCGAAATTGCCGAAGCCGATGTCGGCAACCGCACCCGTCTCGCCGCTGGCGGTGGTGAAAGTCGATCCACCATAGGTCAAAACAGAGCCATCTTCCGAAACGGAGTGCTGATTGTCACTCGTAAGTCCGATCTCGACGATACCCAAAGCGGCAAGACTCTTGAACTCGCCTGAATCCGACACGCCATTGCCGTTGGCATCCTGCCAGACACCAAATTGCCCGAAATCGTGATCGGCGGCAGTCAGCTTCCCATCGTGGTTCGTGTCGTAGACCAGGGCAAGCGCAGCGAGATCGGTTGCCGCGCCAGCAGCCTGCTGGGTGAAGACGATCTCCGAACCGTTGTTCACCTTGCCGTCGCCGTTGAGATCGATCGCCAGGATGCCGTCATGGGTGTCGACCCAGGCGGTCTTCGAAGCGACGCCATCGCCATTATAGTCGAACGAGACGGTAGAGTGCGTGAGATCCGTGGTGTGGATACCGTCGTGATTGAGGTCGAGCAGAACCGGAGCAGCAACCGCGTTAGGCGTCAAACCGTCTTTCACGTGAACGGTGAAACTGCCCGCCAACGTCTGGTCGCCGTCGCCATCCGTGAGTTGCACCGTCGCCGCAATCGTATGATCGACCGTGGTCGACGTTACGCCGACATTCGTGAGGTTAAGTTTGATAGTACCTGACGATTCATATGCATCAATCCACGCAATTTGCGTACCGGAAGGCGAGGTGATCGTTAGGGAGGCCGCACCGGCAGGCGGAGTATAATGAGCAGATGTTCCATCTGTATAGTGTGCGACGAACTCAATCTTATCACCCACATCGTAGCTAAAAAATGTAAATGTGGCATATGATACATTTGTGAGTGCGATATTTGGAGCTACGTAACTCCCCGCACTGTCATAGTCATTCGGTGTCCCGAAGTCGAAACGCAAGAATTCACCTTGGTTTAAATTGTTGTTTCCAAGTCCCCATCCTTGAGTAGAACCATTGATGTTGCTCTGCTGTGTCAACGTGGGATCGGCGCCAATTCCAGTCTGGCTGTACCAATCCGTCTCCTCTGTTCCGGTGAATCCACCGGTTGGCTTCCAACCGGTTACCATGACGATGTCTTGGTTGCTGGCATTGTCGTGCACTACCACGGATGAGCTTGGGCCGCTCCCGAAAGAACTGCCCTGTCCAATGGCGACATTGGTTGTTGTGCCATCGAGCGGCGCTAGCAAATCGAACGTGTACTGCCCCGACGTGCCGGCGGTGGGATCGACCGTAATGGTGAAGACCGCCGTGTCCCCTGCATCATGGGTTCCGCTGTTGTTGTTGTCGGCATAGGCGGTCAGCACGTTGCCGACCTGCGCCGTCACGAGATGGTGTCCTGCTGAAGTCAGACCGGTCGTGTCGACAGTGATCGTCATGCCGGCCCCGGCTCCGTCAGCGCCCGCGACGAAGTGGAGCGTCCCAACCGCCGGCGCTTGCAACGGATCGTTGCTCGCCTGTTGGCTCTGCACGGTGCCCAATGTCGGCACGTCGTCAGTGACATTGACCTGAACCGTCGCGCTCGCCTGGTCACCATCCGTATCGGTGGCGACCACGTTGATGCCGGTCAGATTGATGACGTTCTGCCCACCCGCGTCGGGGTGCGGAAAGTTGTCGAGCAGCGTCACATTGACTGTCGCGGATCCGTTGGCGCCGGCCAGGATCGGCAGTGACGGTGCGACTAGGTCGATATGGATAGCATCGATGCCGTTGATCGAACCGGTGATCTGCGTCGGGCCGACCAGCGTCCAGACGATGTCGGCACCGACAACGCCGTTGACGTTCGCCGTGATCCCGGCAACCGACGTGAACGCCACACCGGTGATGTTGTCCGAACCAGCATGGAACGACACCGTTCCGCTGCCGTTCTCGACATTGGTCGCGGCCGCGCTGCCGGTCGCATTGGCAGTGCCGAGGCCTTCCTCGTCCACCGCGATGACCGCGTTGGTCACCACCGACGGGTTGGTCCCGTCATTGATGGTGATGGTCAGCGTCGTCTGCGAGGTGTCGCCGTCGCCGTCCTTCAGCGTGTAGGTGAAGGTCTCCGTCACCGCCGATACGTTGCTGATGTTGGAATTGGCGATGTAGCTGTAGGTCCCGTCCGGGCTCAGCGTCAGTATGCCGTACTGGCCAACGACATGGAAGTCGCTGCCCGCAGGCGTCGTTGCCCCAAACCCTGTCACGCCGGTCACCGAAGCACCGTCGGCACCCTTGGTGTCGGCGCCCGTGTCAGTATCTCCGAAATCGCCAGGCGCGGCATCCGTGATGACGTTGCCGCTCGCCGTGCCGCCTTCCGTCACACTGTCGGTGTCGGCAACCGCCGTTGGCACGTCGTCGACAATGGCGATCTGGAACGAGGCGCTTGGATCGTCCGCCACATTGCCGTCGCTGTCGGCGACA
>NZ_RZRV01000054.1:0-29007 GCF_004023085.1 Mesorhizobium sp. M7A.F.Ca.US.010.02.1.1
GCTACGCCGGGCCGCATCCTGACGACGGCAAACGAGATCCATATCCCTGCCGGCGAGCCGGTGCGGCTGCTATTGACCTCGACCGATGTGATCCATTCCTTCTGGATCCCAAGCTTGGCCGGCAAGCTCGATCTTATCCCCGGCCACATGAACGTGCTGGATATCAAGGCGGACAAGCCGGGCGTCTACCGCGGTCAATGCGCTGAATTCTGCGGTGCGCAGCACGCCAATATGGGCACCTTCATCATCGCCGAGCCGCGCCCGAAATTCGATGCCTGGCTGAACGACCAGTTGCAGCCGGCCGGCGCGCCGGCGAGCGGCGAAGCCAAGGCCGGCGCGGACCTGTTCCTCAAACGCCCCTGCGTGATGTGCCACAGGATCGGGGGAACGCCGGCCGGCGGAACGGTGGCTCCCGACCTCACCCACATCGCCAGCCGGAAAACATTGGCGGCCGGAACGCTGACGATGAGCCGCGGCAATCTCGCCGCCTGGATAGCCGACCCGCAAGGCATCAAGCCGGGTTCCCACATGCCAGTGGCAGATCTCAATGGCGACGAGCTCAACGCAATTGTGGCTTATCTCGAGGGACTGAAATGAGCAGCGCCGATATCACAGGCGACCGCCACATCCCGGAACTGGATACCGCCTCCAAGGGCGACCTCGCTCCCGAAGGCGACGGACCCCGGGATACGGGAATGGATGATGCCAGTCTGCATCGCTGGCTCGAACGCACTTGGCGGACGCCGTCCGGTATCTTTGGAGCGCTGTCTAGCGTCGATCACAAGGTGATCGCACGACGCTATTTGATCACCGCTTTCGTCTTCCTTGGTCTTGGCGGTCTCAACGCTGTCGCCATGCGTATCCAGCTTTCGGGACCGCAACGCGGCCTGATCGGGCCGGACCTCTACAACCAGCTGTTCACCATGCATGGCGTTACGATGATGTTTCTGTTCGCCGTGCCCATCGTGCAGGCGACCGGGATCTACCTGGTGCCGCTGATGGTCGGCACCCGCAACATCGCGTTTCCGCGCCTGAACGCGTTCAGCTATTGGATCTACGTCTCGGGCGGCGCTTTCGCCTGGGTGTCCTTTGCCCTCAACATGGCGCCGGATGTCGGCTGGTTCGCTTACGTGCCGCTGTCCGGCCCCGAATTCGCACCGGGCAAGCGCGCCGATGTCTGGGCGCAGATGATCACCTATACCGAAGTGTCGTCACTGGCCGTCGCGGTGGCAACCATCGTCACGGTGTTCAAGCAGCGGGCCCCCGGCATGTCGCTGGACAAGATCCCGCTCTATGTCTGGGCGATGCTGGTCACTTCTTTCGTCGTCGTCTTCGCGATGCCGGCGGTGATGATCACCTCGACTTTCCTGATCCTTGACCGGCTGGTCGGCACGCACATCTTCAACCCGGCGGAAGGTGGGGATGCTCTGCTGTTCCAACACCTCTTCTGGTTCTTCGGCCATCCGGAGGTTTACATCATCTTCCTGCCGGCGACGGGCATGGTGTCCGCGATCATTCCTGTTTTCGCCAGGCGACCGACATTCGGTCATCTCGGGCTGGTCCTGTCGCTGATCGCAGTCGGCTTCCTGTCGTTCGGGCTCTGGGTTCACCACATGTTCGCCACGGGATTGCCTAAGCTCGGCGCCAGTTTCTTCACCGCATCCAGCATGCTGATCGCCATTCCAAACGGCGTGCAGATCTTCTGCTGGCTTGCAACACTTTGGGACGGCCGGCCGGTGATCCGGACGCCATTGCTGTTCGTCTTCGGCTTCTTCTTCATCTTCGTCATCGGCGGGCTGACCGGCGTCATGCTCGCCTCGGTGCCACTGGATCTTCAGGTGCACGACACCTATTTCGTCGTCGCGCACTTCCATTACGTGCTGATCGGCGGCTCGGTGTTCCCGCTGCTTGGCGCGGCTTATTTCTGGTTCCCGAAGATCACCGGCCGCATGATGAGCGAACGCCTTGGGCGGTGCCATTTCTGGCTGGCCTTCATCGGGTTCAATGCGGCCTTTTTCCCGATGCATCTCGTCGGCCTATGGGGCATGCCACGACGGGTCTACACCTATCCGGCCGAGCTTGGCTGGGGCAACATCAACCTTTTCATCTCGGCAGGGGCGCTGCTCTTCTTCCTGAGCTTTGTCCTGTTCACTTTCAATCTTGTGCATGGCGCGTTGAAAGGCACCTCGGCCGGCAACAATCCGTGGGACGCAGGAACCTTGGAGTGGGCAACATCCTCGCCGCCGCCGAGCTATAATTTCGCACGCATTCCCATCGTCACCCATATCGAGCCGCTCTGGGCCGAGCGCGAGACGCTCCCTGTAGCGACCGGGCTCCGCGTCGATGCGCGCGAGCTCCTCATCTCCACCGTGGCGGAAGCTCATCCCGACATTCGTGAGAAATCGGCCACACCGTCGATCTGGCCTCTTTTCGCGGCGCTCGCCGTCGGTGGTACGTTTCTCTATTCGATTTTTACGCCTTGGGCCATCGTCTGGGGCGCCGCGCCGATCGCCATCACGTTGATCGGTTGGTTCTGGCCGAAGGGCGATCCGGAGGACCAGGAATGAAGCATCGAGTTGCCGCCGATCTTTCAGGACTGCCGACCTTCGGGCATGGTCCGCATAGCCCGACCTGGTGGGGCACGTTGGGCTTCATGGCGCTCGAAGGCACCGGTTTCGCGCTGGCGGCGGGCGCGTATCTCTACCTTGCGCTGTCATGGCCAGCATGGCGGCTTAGCGCACCGCAGCCGAACCATTGGCCCGGAACGATCGTGATGATTTTGTTTGTCGTCAGCCTTGTGCCCAACCACGTCCTCCACCGCCACGCCAAGCAATGCTCCATGATTCCGGTGCGGATCGGCCTGGTGGTCATGTCGCTGCTCGGCATCGCTCCGCTCGTCGTGCGCTGGTTCGAATTCCCCGCCCTCAACATCTATTGGGACACTAACGCCTATGGATCGATGCTTTGGGTGCTGCTTGGCCTGCACACCACGCACCTCATAACAGATGTCGGCGACACCATCGTGCTGACAGTGCTGATGTTCACGCGCCACGGCTATAGCGGCCGGCGCTTCGGCGATGTCGGCGACAATGTCTTCTACTGGGATTTCGTGGTCCTGACCTGGATTCCGATCTACGTGCTCATCTATTGGGCGCCGAGGCTAGGCTGAGATGCGAGCGTTGCGGTTGGGAACGTCTTGGGGTGGTCTTCTGTCAGGTCCGCTGGCCTGGGCGGTCTCGACACAGCTGAATTATGCGCTGGTGCCTTGGCAATGCAACCGCCAGGTGCCGGTCGTGCTTCCCGTGGCGCTGCTGCTCGTCTTGTTGTCGCTGCTCGGCGGGGCGCTGTCGTGGCGGGCGAAGCGGCGAGGCGGTGCCGGATTCAAACCGGAGCGTACGCGCGGCACAGACCGCTTCGTCGCCAATCTCGGGATGTTGTCGGCGTTGCTGTTTGCGCTTGTGATCCTCATGCAAGGCAGCGCGGCGCTGATCCTGGATGAGTGCCTGCGATGAACCTGGACGCGCTGTTCCCTACTTCCATCTGCTACGGCGCCGGCGCGCCCGGGGCCGGGTGGACGTTCGCGCTGCCCATCACCCTGCCACTCGCCGTGCTTGCCTTGATATATGTCGTTGGCGCGAGCCGGCTTTGGCGGCGCAGCAGCCGCGGCAGGACGTTGCGGCTGCGCCAGGCTCTGCTGTTCACGGCCGGATGGGGCGTGTTGACAGCCGCATTGGTCAGCCCGATTCATATGCTCGGCGAGCAGGTCTTTGCGGCGCATATGATCGAGCATGAACTGCTGATGGCCGTGGCGGCGCCGCTGTTGGTCTCTGCCTGCCCGGCTGCGGCCTTGATGTGGGGCCTACCCACCCGGTTCCGGCGCATTCTGGGAATTGCAGGACACGCCAATTGGCTGAGGATGGTCTGGGCCTTCGCAACGCGGCCGATCAGCGCGACCATTATCCACGGCATTGCTATATGGATCTGGCACATTCCGGTGTTGTTCGAGGCCGCGCTCGAACGCGGCGTGCTGCACTATGCACAGCACGCGAGCTTCTTCGGAACAGGGCTGCTGTTCTGGTGGGTCCTCTTGCCGCGTCCCGGCCGCCAGCATGCCTACGGGAGCGCAGTGATGCACCTCTTTGTCACCTCGCTGCATACCGGGCTGCTCGGCGTCCTCCTGTTGCTCTCGCCGCGCCTCTGGTACCCGGAGAACGCCGTGGGAGCGGCACTGTGGAATTTGAGCCCCCTGGAGGACCAGCAACTTGCCGGGCTGGTGATGTGGGTTCCGGCTGGATTGATATATGGCGGCGCAGCGCTGCTGCTGGCCGCGTTGTGGATCAAGGCGAGCGGAAGGAGGGAGGCGGCGCATGCGTACGAGCTTGTCTAAACTGCTTGCCGCCGTCATCGCCGCGCTAGTGCTGCTCGTCGCGGCCGTGGCCGGAATGACCTGGTGGTCCGATCGGGCCGCGCGCGTCCGCCACGAGGCGGAGGCGGCCACGGGCGGTGACACTGCGAGGGCCTTGCCGATCATGACTGCGAATGGCTGTTCCGGCTGCCATACGATTACGGGCGTGCCGGGCGCGCAAGGGCAGGTCGGTCCTCGCCTGGATGCCAGTCTTGCTGGCCGCGTCTTTATCGGCGGCGGGCTAGCCAACAATCCAGAGAACCTGATCCGCTGGATACGATCGGCCAGGGAAATCGATCCGCACACGGCCATGCCATCGACACGGATCACGGAGCAGCAGGCGCGCGATATCGCGGCCTACCTCTACGCTCTGAAATGACTCGAGCGGTTCACCGTTCGACGGACAGGCCGACCCCTTTCTCGAAGAGACCGACTTATCGTTGATCCAGGATTATCAAGCTAAGTTTGGCGCTGAGACGGATCGGAAATCCGTTCCCGCACGGCACGCTCGGTCTCGTCTGCTGTGGACTTCACGATCTCGCCGAGCTGATCGGCCATCGTGTCTGCTTCCATATGTTGCCGGCCAGCTTCCTGCTTGATGGTTTCATAGGCGTCGGCGGCGGCCTGCTTGGCCTCATCGAGACCCCTGTCCAGCATGGTTCCGGCGGTGTCGCGAAGCTTGTCACCAAAGGCGCCTAGTTGCTCATCCTCCGTTGTGGTATGCGGCAGCATTGCACCTATAGCGGCGCCGATAGCGAGACCGACGACCGCTACGGCCAAGGGTTGGTCTTCCAACAGATCTTGCGCGGAGCGGCTGGCTTTCGCCGCCATGTCACCAGTCATCGAGCTTGCATTGGCAGCGCTTCCCGTCAGACCCGCCGCAGCGGCCCTTGCGGTGCTCGATATGGTATCGCCGACGCTGGTAGCGCTCGATGAGAGCGAATCCGCGGCATCGGAGAGCGTGCCGCCGAAGCCGCCGCGCTCCCCTTCATCATGTCGTCCCGGCGCTGGAGGCAATGGGTAGCCAGCCGAACCGTGGGCCATGTTTGAGGTACCGCTGCCGAACATTAGCCAAGCCAGACCCGCGCCCACCATGGTGACCGGCAAAGGATTGTCTCGGACCTGTGTTCTGAGATTGCTGAGCATGGCCGAGCTCTCCCCTCCCGAAAACAGCCCGGTGAACTCATCCAGCAATTGTCCCGGCGTCATCTTGCCTCGAATGGATTCGGCGGTCTCCATCACCCGGGCGCGGGCTGCCTCTGCCTCGCGTTCAAGTTCGGCTGCGGATTTCTCTTTCATCTCACCTGTTCCTTGATCACGCTCGCATCGCGCTTGAGCTGTTCCTGGGTCCGGTCGGGGGTAAGTTCCGAAGGCGCCATGCTGGCCATCCCGGTCCGCAGCAGGATGACGCCGAGGACCGCCACGACCACACCGACCAGCAGGGAAGACCACCCCGCGCCAAGCCCTGCCCGCGTCAGTGCGATAACGAGTGCCTGCAGCAACACCACTAGCGCGGCGAGCAGGCAGATCGCGCCGCCCAGTACTTCCGCGGCACCTGCTCCGGCTTTGGTAAGCTTTTCAGAGAGCTCTGCCCGAAACAGCCTGGCTTCGGTTTGCACCAGCGTGGTGACGTTCTGGGCCAGGTCCGTCACCAGCCCGGCAAGGCTGGTATTGTCCTGTGTGCTCATCTGTCTTGCTCCGCATTCTGAGTGGCCGGATCCTCGCCTAGAAGGTCGAAATTCTGGGAACTGTCGGCGGACCAATCGGCGGCCTGGCTGGACGTGATGTCTCCCGACGCTCCCTGATCTGCTTCAGGACCCGCCGGCGGAGAAGCCTTGATGAACCGCCCGAAAGCCAATCCGGCCAATACCGATCCGGCAAGCAAGACACCGGGATTTTGCCGGCCAAAGGACTGCACGTCCTCCAGGACCTGGCCGAACGGCTTCTGTTTCAATGACGATGAAAGCCGCTCCAAGCCACCGGCGGCATCCAATGCGAACTTCGATGCGTTCCTTTCATCGTTGTTGGCCAGGTGGTCACTGGCTGCGCGCAGTGCGCCGCCCAGCGCCGCCAGACTCGATCCGATGTCGCGCTGAGCTTCCTCCGCCTTGTCGGAAAAGACATCCCTGGCCTCAGATGCATAGTCGCCAGCCTTACGGGTCACCGTGTCACGCGCGTCGTGTAGCAACTCGCTGGCACGTTCTTGTTCCAGGCGAAGCCTGTCGGAAACGTCGCTTTTCGCCTTGTCAAAATCGGTGGGCTGTCCGCCCTGATCGTTCTCACGCTGCATGGGCCACCTAGTGAAGACCGAGGAAGGAGAGGACCGCGAGCACGACAACGATAAGGCCGATAAGATAGATAACACTGTTCATGTGCACGTCCTCCGTGGCTCCCAACTTCGTGGAACCTCCGATGTTCCATTAGGTGAAGCATTTATAGCTAAGCTGAAAATGGAGAGCTCGTCAGGCACACACCAACACGAATGAGCTGCGCTGTCTCTCGTACACAGCGCCAATTGGCCGATATAACCGGGTGCGGCCGAGTCAGCGAGAAGCGCCAAGGGGGAGACAGCCAGTGCCGGCAGCCTTCGGTATTGCTAAGACAGCCTATTCGGCTGCCTGCCTGTCGATCAACTGCTCGCTCTGGGCGCCTGAACTTGGCCTTGGCGGCGAAAGCATGGGCTCCTCGCCCATTGGCGCAGCGGCAACAAGGGAGAACTCGCCCCTTCCGTCTATCGACGGTCCTTCGCTCCAACGTCCCCGCGCTGGTTCGACACCTTCGACGAAGCAATTGATGAAGGCATAGGATACCTCCTGATGCTCCTTCTCCTGCGGAAAGGAGTTGGGGACCGGCAGAGACGCGTTCAATCCGCCCATGTCTTCGATCGCCGCGAGCCACTGCTGTTGATGCATGGTGTCGCGCGCAATAAGGAAGGACAGCATGTCCTTCATGCCGGGATCGTTGGTCATGTTGTACAGGCGGGTAGCCAGTACGCGGCCGCTTCCTTCCGCGGTGACGTTTGCGACCATATCCGCGGCAAGATTGCCGCTGGCATAGACATGCGAAGCATTGAAGGGAACGCCGTTGGCGTTTTCAGGCAGTGCGGCCAGGCCGGTCGACAAGATATGGCGGAAGTTCATCCCGTTGAGGACCGAGCCGCCGACCGTGTCCGACGAGATGTCCTCCTGCAGCGAAAGTGGTGCACCCTCTAGATTGAGGGCGACCGCAGTCGCCAGCATTTCGATATGGCCGAGTTCCTCGGTCGCCGTGTTCAACAACAGGTCGCGGTATTTGGCCGGTCCGCGGCATCCCCATGCCTGGAAGAAATACTGCAAGGCGACGCGGATCTCGCCTTCTACTCCACCTATGGCCTGCTGCAACGCGCGGGCAAAGACTGGATTCGGCGTTTCCACACGAACCGGGTACTGCAATTTCTTGTCGGTGTAATACATGGCTGACTCCTGGTTTGAAGTCAGCCGAACCTCAGCTCGGACGCATTGTTCCGTACGAGGAGCACTTAATTCCGGCAGGCTTTCCGACAGGACGTCTCGAGCTACGGAAGCTCATTGCGCAAATGCGAGCAGTCCAGTCAGTCGATAGCGTCGGTGCCGAATGGCATCGGCCGAATCATGCGACCCTGGAAAGCAGAGCGACGTCACATCTGGCCAAGCCATAGCGCCACCGATGATCGGTCGTGGCGACCCGACTCTGGTAAAACAACGATAGTTGGCTGCCTTCGATCATCACCGTCGAGTGGCCGTTCTCTCCCGGCTGGCCTGGCTCCAGCACCGGGCCGATCGATACGTAAGGTCCAGCAACGTCATCAGCGATGGCGAAGAACACGCGTTGCCGGTTTCCCCGAAGTCCATTCGGCAGAAAGCAAGTGGCATTGAGAAGCACCCGACCGTCCGGCAACTCGACCAGCTGTGCGCCTTCTATGCCCCATTCATAGTCGGGATCCTCTCTCGTATTGTGGTGAGGAACATCATTATGGTCGAGTATCTTGCCGATCCGCTTCCAGGGACCGAACCACGAGTCGGATTGGCTCCGTGCGAGGTAGATGTCGGGTTGCGGCACCCTGGTGAATTTTGGCATGGCTGAATAGACGAGATAGCGCTTGCCGCCAATGACTGCGGGATGCGGATCGTAAATGCCGTCCTCCTCGGTGTCCGGGATGGCAAGGATCGCCGGGCTGAGAACCACCCACTGGAATCCGTCATTGGAAACCGCGTGCTCGCACCGGCCGCCAGACTTCATGAACTCGGTCTGGATGAACATATGAAAGACGCCGCTCTCGTGGATAACACCGGGCGCCGCAACACCACTCCCGTTGATAGGAAGTTCGATCGGCGGATGCTCGGTCCACGGTCCATAGAGGTCGGGCGCCGTGGCATGAAGGATCCTCCACGTCTCGGTGGTCACCGTGCCACCTGAGCCGAAGACGTGCCACAGACTGCCATCGAAGACAGGGCACGGGTCTTTGAGATCATCGACGCTTTGCGGATGAAACAGCGGAAAAACATTGGTCGCAAAATCGATCTTCATATCAGCCCCGGAATCTTGCCCTGCCAAAACCGAATCGCCAGTCGTGCAGGCGAATCAACGTGATGTTCTGCACATTTTATAGCCGACAAGTTCAACGCAAATACGGCAATGCCGTTCTCCACCAGTATTCCCCAGTCGCCCCGCGCCTCAAAGCCCGCCGGCACACGATAGCCGTTCTCGACTCAGCGAGCGGATCTCGTTTTCGTCTATCGAGCGGCGACTGAAGGCGCTCCATTTCACCTTGGAACAACTCACCTCGTTGAAAGTTAGGAGACGGGAACGAAGTTTAGTTCTCTCCCGTCCGCGACTAACAAATGTTAGTCGGAACATAAACGACAGACTAAAGGAAGGAAATCTTCAATGGAAGCAGCCTTGGGTGGGGCAGTCGCCAGTAACCGCGCTGGCAGGGAAAATCTACTGGTTTGCTTCTCCCATTTGCGGTGGAATTTCGTTCATCAACGCCCGCAACATATCCTCAGTCTCGCCTCCATGCAGCAGAGAGTGGTCTACTTCGAAGAGCCTGTTTTCGAAGACCTGCCACAGCCGCTGATGCGGACGAGCGAGGCAGCGCCAGGCATTCTAATTGTGACGCCAGTGCTTCCGCTCGGCATGTCGGCCGCGAAAGCAGATGCCGTCCAGCGGAGATTTGTCCAGCAGATCATAGCTTCAATGCCGCACAGCCGGTTGATCGCTTGGTACTACACGCCGATGGCTCTGCGCTTCACCGAGCACCTCGACCCAGACATATGCATCTATGACTGCATGGACGAACTCTCCGCATTCAAGAATGCGCCGCCCGAGCTGGGGCAGATGGAAAAGGCCCTGCTGCGCCGCGCCGATCTCGTTTTCACCGGAGGCCTAAGCCTGTTCGAGACCAAGCGTCACCTGCATCACGCGATCTTCCCTTTTCCTAGCAGCATCGATGTGAAGCACTTTCACACTGCGAGACGCCCAGGAAAAGAGCCAACCGACCAGGCCGGCATTCCTCATCCGAGGGTCGGATATTTCGGAGTTATCGACGAGCGGCTGGACGTCGAGCTCGTAGCGCAGGCGGCGGAGACTATGTCGGACGTGCATTTCGTGATGCTTGGCCCGGTCGTCAAGATCGACCCCGCAACCCTGCCCAGAGCCGAAAACCTGCATTGGTTGGGCGCGAAGGCCTACTGCGACCTGCCCCACTATATGCGCCATTGGGATGCCGGTTGGATGCCGTTTGCACTCAACGAAGCGACCCGCTTCATCAGTCCGACCAAGACGCCAGAGTTCCTAGCGGCCGGTCTGCCGGTGATCTCGACGGCAATCGTTGACGTTGTGCGCAGCTACGGCGCTGCTGGACTGGTGGAAATCGCCGACAGTGACGATCTGGAAATCAAGCTGCGCTCCATTCTATTGCGACCTCGTGAGACGTTCCTGCCGCAAGTCGACGCCTATCTTGCGGACATGTCTTGGCAAAAGACATGGAGTGGCATGACCGCTCACATCGAGCGTGCCTATCGAGGTAAGAAGGTCATCCCTCTCCGCAGGAGTGCATAGCCATGTTCGATTGGCTGATCGTCGGCGCGGGATTTGCCGGCAGCGTGCTTGCTGAAAGGATAGCCTCCCAGCGCCACGAAAGTGTTCTCCTGGTCGACCGCCGCAGCCATGTCGGCGGCAACGCCTATGATTGCTATAATGAAGCCGGCATCCTCATCCATCGTTATGGGCCACATATTTTTCACACCAACAGCCAGTCGATCGTGGACTACCTCTCGCAGTTCACGGAATGGCGCACATACGAGCATAGGGTGCTGGCGGCCGTGGATGAGAAACTGCTTCCCATCCCGATCAATCTCGACACGGTAAATCGCCTTTACGGCCTCGACCTGAATTCCACACAGTTGGAGGAGTTCTTCGCGTCGCGGCGCGAAACCGTAGAGGACGTACGAACGGCCGAGGACGTCGTCGTCAGCACGGTGGGACGCGAACTCTATGAGAAATTCTTCCGTGGCTACACCAGGAAGCAATGGGGCGTCGATCCTAGCAAACTGAGCAAATCAGTGACGGCACGAGTGCCGACCAGAACCAACCGTGATGACCGCTATTTTAGCGACAGCTTCCAGAAGATGCCGGCCGGCGGGTACACGAGAATGTTCGAACGCATGCTCGACCATCCGAACATCAAGGTCATGTTGCAGACCGACTTCCGCGAAATTCGTGACGAGATACCATTCAACCGCCTGATCTATACCGGCCCGATCGACGAATACTTCGGCTGGCAGCTCGGGCGTCTTCCTTATCGCTCGCTCCGTTTCGAGCACGTCACCCTCGACCAAGAGCAGTTTCAGCCGGTTGCCGTCGTCAACTACCCCCAGACGGAAGATTACACCCGCATCACCGAGTACAAACATCTGACCGGCCAGCAGAACGCGCGGACCAGCCTGACCTACGAATATCCCACCGATATCGGGGACCCGTACTATCCGGTGCCGCGGGCCGAAAACGAAGAACTCTACAAGCGTTACGAAGCGCTCGGCGCAACCTGTCCCGACGTGTGGTTTGTCGGCCGCCTGGCAACCTACCGCTACTACAACATGGATCAAGTGGTCGGGCAGGCCCTGGCAACCTTCGCCCGCATCCAAAAGAGCGTCCCGGAATGGGCGAGCGCGGGGAAGGCGTCGTTGGCCGAAGGGGCGCTGTAGCTCCCCACCTAGACGTACTTGGGAGCATCGGACCTGGCAACGCGGCGCCAACAGGCGCTCGCAACAGTCCTCGTGCCGCTGATGTATCTAACGCGTCGGGTTCGCCGCGAACAAAGTTTGCTGGCGGGCCAATTCATCCGCGATGGGCGTGCGGACGTGTCGGCTGCCGTTCGCCTGGATGACCGAAAACAATCCCACTTCCGCATGCCGCGAATTGTCCCAGCCCGGATAGGCGGTTATCGGGTATAGGCAAATACCTTCGATCGGCGCTTCGAGACCGATTGCGGCACGCACCTCGTCGCAGACATAATGGAGCCAAGCCGCCCCGCCCGATCCTTCGGAGCCGGTCTCGGCGATGAACATCGGCTTGCCGTATCGACGCGCGACCTCAATCAGCATCTCCGATAGGGCACGGTACTCGTGATGCCCCATCGGAATCGTCGGCCCGTTTAGGTACCACTGATTGTGTGGGTAGAAATTCAGGCCAACGACATCGACAACATCTTCGCTGCCCCCCAACTCTGGTTCTGCCCGGCCCAGCAGCATGTCGTAAGCTTCGAACTGTCCGAGACGGGCATTTTCGGCCCGGCGCCATTCGGTCCGCGTTCGGTCGCGAGGAGCAATGTGGATAAGCGGCTCGGCCCAGACAAATCTGCAAGCGGGATCGACCTCCCGCATTGCCCGAACGCCAGCTATTGCAGCTTTCACGAGGTGCCGCTTGAACCATCCCCGCTTCTTCGGGCCGACGCGCGGGAAATACCCGACCTCAACAGCCCAGGCGAAAAACGAAATTTCGTTGATTGGGCACAACAGAGGCGCTGTACCGGCGATTGAACGATGGACCCTCACAGCTTCCGCAGCGAACGAGGCATAGGCATCGATGAAATGCATCGACCCCTGTTCAACGTGGTCTGGAGATCCGTAGTGGAAAATGTCCCAGATGACCTGGACACCTGCCGATTGCGCTGCTTCGACCATCGGCGTCCAGCTTGACCAGTCATAGGTCCCAGGAGCGGTTTCGATGAGGTGCCAGCGCAAACCGTCGCGGATGGTACGAAGACCGAGTTCGGCGCAACCGCGGTAGTCGCCCAGGGCATGCAAATAATGCGACGTCGCGCGGATAAGATCGAGGCGAACGCCGTCCTTGCGCCGGTGCGACGAGCACTCAAAGCCAGCCATGAAAAAACTGGCGAACGCCGACGTGCCCGCAATCGAAGTCAAGCCATCGCTATCGCTTTGTGCTGCTTCGCTCATGCGGCAACCCCTTCTCATTTGCCATGCTGCACCATCGTCCAGTGTATTACTCAGGGCCAAACCCGGATGGTCGAGCCTTTGTTCCCCGATCGAGCCCACCGAGCCGGTGGAGCAGACAGGAGCCAGGGAACAAGGTGCGCCGAGGCAAGTTCGGGACCGAGCCGTCATCGATTGTCCAGCGGTTACAACGGAGGCAGGGAACAGCATGACCGTTCAGATTCGACTTTCCGACATCGACCATGCCAGGCGCGAGGATCGTGGCGACGGCGTCTGGAGCATCGCGCCGGATTTGGCCTATTTGCGGCTGACAATCGTGAATGTCGTGTTCTTCGGCGCTCCCGGCAGCGGAGATCGAAACTGGGTCCTGATCGATACGGGTTTGCCGACGTCGCGAAGCAGCATCCTGGCGGTCGCGGAAAAGCGCTTTGGAGCCGGCGCGCGGCCCGCCGCGATCATCTTGACCCATGGCCATTTCGACCATGTGGGAGCGGTTGTGGATCTGGCCGGCACATGGGATGCGCCCGTTTTCGCGCACCCGCTCGAGCGTCCCTATTTGGACGGAACCGGGTCCTATCCACCGCCTGATCCTTGGGTGGGGGGCGGCCTGATAGCGCTGCTTTCGCCACTCTTTCCTCGTGGCCCAATCGATCTCGGAGATCGCCTGCAACTCTTGCCGGCCGACGGATCGGTCCCCGGCATGCCCGGATGGCGCTGGCTGCACACGCCCGGGCATGCGCCGGGGCATGTCTCTCTCTGGCGCGAAGAAGACCGCTCGCTGATCGCTGGGGACGCCTTCATCACCACGGGTCAGGAGTCGGTCTATGAAGTCGCCGTTCAGGACTTGGAGATGCATGGTCCACCGCGCTACTTCACACCGGATTGGGATGCGGCGGAAAAATCCGTGAAACAACTGGCTGCGCTGAAGCCGCAGATGGTGATCAGCGGACACGGAGCGCCAGCTGCGGGAGTTGGCATGCGCCAAGCCCTCGACAGACTGGCTGAGCGGTTCACGGCATTCGCCGTGCCGCCGCGGATGAAGTTCGTGCGTGAGCCAGCCACTGTTTCAAATAGCGGAGCTTAGCGGAGCGCCAGGAGCTGTATTGCCGCTCCAAGGTGCTTGCAGATTGTCTCGGCGGAACAACCTCGTAGCGCCAGTTGGGGCATATGTTCCGTTGCGGACGTCAAAGCCTTGCCGAATTGGCGCCAATGGTTATCTCAGCGACAATTTCGAACACAGCCCATGTCATAGGTTAATGCGTGGCTCCGCAGGCTCCCCTATGGGCGGCATAACTGCGGGTTCGATTGTGCGGCGGTCCAATCACCCGCCGAACCGGGCCCGTTCTCCGCCGCCGCTCTGTAATGTCACGGAACTTTCAGCGCGATTGCAAGTTCGATAAATAACATAAGCTAGGTAGCCAATTTGTCTCCCACCTCATCCTCGGATGTACTTATCCGCAAACTCCTGAGCATCTCGGATGTTCGACAGACCGACATCGACGTTTTGAAGAGCATCCCGATCCAGGAGAAGGATTTTTTGGCCAACTATGACTTGGTGCGTGAGGGGGACCGTCCTGTCAGTTCGTTTGTCGTTTTGGATGGCCTGCTCGGTTCTACCAAACATACCGGCGACGGGAAACGGCAGATCACATCCTTCTTTGTGGCTGGTGACATTCCGGATCTGCACGGCCTGCATCTGTCGGTCATGGATTGTAACTTTTCGACCCTCACGCCGGCCAGAATGGGCTTCATACGGCATGACGCTCTTCGCGCCATTTGCGAACAGCATCCTCGAATCGCGACGGCTTTTTGGCGGTCGACCCTGATCGATGCAGCGATTTACAGGGAATGGGTCACTAATGTGGGAAGACGTGAGGCATACACGCGCATGGCTCACATATTGTGCGAACTGATTTTTCGCTTGCGCTCGGTTGGACGCATCCAGGATCACGTCGCGGATCTTCCCATTACCCAGGCAGCCCTTGGCGATGCATTGGGCTTGTCCACAGTCCACGTCAACCGAATGCTTCAGGAACTTCGACGTAGAGGCCTCATCGCCACCACAGGATCAAGAGTGCATGTTCTGGATTGGCTTGGCCTCACTCATGCAGGTGATTTCGACACGACCTACCTGCACCAAAGGAACCCTGCAGTTTAGTGGTGACGGAAGCTCTCGCATGGCACGATTTTTCTTTGATAGTGGCGATCACGATCTGGTCTTCGAGGACCAAATCGGCATCGAATGTGCCGGTTTGGAGGAGGTGCGCCGCGTGGGCTTCGAGGGCCTTATCGACCTTACGAGAGATGCACTCGCTGAGGTGGACGGGCAGCAGGTGTTTGTTGAAGTGCGGAACGAAAACGGCGACAGGATTCTGAGGCTGAGCATCTCGCTTCAGATCAAGTTGATGAGGTGAAGTGCGCACCGGACTTGCCGCGTCAGAAAGCTGCCGAGCGACGGCACATCGAATGGCATGAACGGCGAGGAAACCCGAACGCCGCGTGATCGCACAGTCGCACGAAGATGCCGCCGCCATTTGCGACCGACAGGCAAGCTTCGGTTCCCCACAGGGAAGAAATCGGCAAGGCACAGCAGAAGGCCATGGCCCGTCCCCTACTTGGCCCAACCCGAGCGATTTAATCGGTGTCGCGCATTTTTTGATGAAGTTCTGGAACGCGCACTTTCGGCGCTCGTTCATGTTGTCTCAGCAGTGGGTGTCGAAGTGCAACGAAAAGCGAACGAAGCAAGCCGGGTAGCGAAAGGCCAGGAACTTGAGGTCGAACATCTGGTCGAGCTCACGGACATTGATCCCAAGCAGGCCCGAACGCTGCTTCGCAAGCACGGCGCCGATTGGCCGAAGCTCAAAGATGAGGCGGAAGCTCTGAAGAAGGAAGACTAATCGTCACCTTCCCAGCGGTTGGCGAGAAAGCTGTTCTAGCTCATCCTCATCCGTGATCCCCGCTTGGTAGTAGGCCAGAATACGTGATGCGCGGCGTTCCCTCTCGGTTGCGGTTTCGTTTTTGATTTTGCTGCGTGCGAAGACGCGACTGAGTAGGGCAACTTCTGATGGCGTGAAGGCGTCTCTATGCATCGCATCTCAACTCCGCGCGCCGCCCGTCTCGAGAGGGGCCGAGGCTGAAGCTATGGTTGCAACCTCTGATGCCGGCCAGCAAGAATCGCAGAACAGGTCGTCCGGCGCGCGCTAACGCTGGACGAGAAAGAATGTTCCACGTATTCTCACGAGGCAAACAAAATGGCGTCCGCTCGCAACGGCCTTTTATCGGTCTACGCGTGATCTGCCTCAACTACATCCGGAAAGCCTCTTCCTAGATGGAAAGCCCGCCCCGGACAAAGCCGAGACGGGCCGAAGCTGCTTCGGCAGCCTCAAGGCCCAGACAATGAGGGAGGATTGTAGGCCTGCAGCCAAACCTCGTGCCGCAGTGAATGTTCCGCGGCTGTAACTGTTGGCGAGATCATCTGCTGCGATTGCAGGGCGCGGCAACTTCTTGTCGGCCGGGGTTGAGACGTTCCGACGCGCCGTCAAGCGGCCGACATCCCGATCAGCCGCGTGGTCTCATGTTCATTGAGAAGGCTGATCTGCAAATCCAGTCCGCTCAGCGCTCTCCAACTCTCTATGGGCATGCGACGCGGCAATGGCAGCCTGTCCAAAAGCGACGGCTATCTGGTTCAACGCTTTGACAACGTCACCGATGGCGTACATGCCGTGGATGGAAGTCTGCTGATGCTCGTCGACTGTGACATAGCCGTCTTTACAACATCTTGCGCCAACGGCCTCGGCGAGTTGAGAACGTACCTTGCACCCCAGTGCCAGATAAATGGCATCGAAGCGGTCTGACGTCCCATCTTTCAAAATCGCCTCGCAGCCGTCTGCTGCCGGACAGAGCGTGTCGAGAGCGTCACCGATGACTATGCCTCTTGCCCTCGCCGCACGACGAGTGCTGAGCGAAAAGTCGGATGCGTCGCTCCCAAGCATCGTTATGAGCGGTGTAAACCGACTGAGAAAAATGGCCTCTTTCAAGGCTCTCACGTCGTGCCCGACGACCGCAATCTTCTGGTCGATCGCCTCATACCCATCGCATACCGGGCAGAGTCGAATGACACCTGCGGCAATTGCCTCGCGTAGACGCGGAATGACGGGTGTCGTGTCGGTGATCCCTGTCGCCAAAAACACCTTGCGTGTCCGGATTGCGCCAATCGAGGTCTCAGTGACGAACCCCCCATGGGCAGGGGCGAGGGAATAGACCTGCCCTCCAACCAGAGTGGCTCCATACAAGGTGGCGTGACGTCGGAGGCGATCCAGAATATCGGCTCCACTTATCCCTTCGGGAAAGCCAGGACAGTTATGGCTCGTTGGGATCAAGGCGGCACGAGGATCGCCGGCATCGATCACCAGCACGCGATGGCGAAAACGGGCCAGATATTGAGCGGCGGTGAGTCCTGCCGGCCCGCCTCCGACGATCAGGACATCTTCGGTCTCGGCGGCCGGTCGACTGACGTGGCTATCGTGCATGGTTCGGCGCATCACCGGCGAACGATTTGGTTCGTGCGATGTTCCAAGGGCGGTTTTCGAGACATCTGGCTCGACGGCGACAGCGTAGACACCAGGCTTCAACCCGACCGTAAGACGCCAGGCTCCTCTGTTTCCTTGAACTCTTCCGTATCCTTGGGCGCAGCGACCAGATCCTGGAATCCGACAGTGGCGACGAGATAGCCTGCCTCATCGTAAACCTTCGTCACCCAACTGGTCGGGTCCACGCCGTCGACAATTCCGTCGAGCATGGCCTCTTTGGCAGCGCGCTTCGCCTCCCTGACAGCCTCATCTCGATCAGCCATATCGGCGAAGATTGCAGGCTGCGACATGCCTTCGATAAACTCGAAGCGAAATTTCGGCATCGGTTGCTCCAGTCGGTGTGCCAGCGGATCGGCCATTTCTGGCAGGTTTGACGGTCAACGCGGCGGTGTCGAAAAGGATGCAGCGGGTGGTGTTCGCATGACCATCCAACGTCAGGCAGCGTTGCTGCGTCCCATCTCCCAATCGTCCCGCCAACGTGCGCGCACGGCAATCATCAGCGTGGCCGCTTCCGTCATTCCTGTTTGGAACAGCCTGATCAACTCTCTTGCGACGGCATAGGCCGCCGCCGTGTCAGGCAAAATGGCAAATTCCTGGCACAGCGCGTCAAATGCCGCGCGAAGGATATTCAGGTCACTGGGGTAGAGAGCTTCTGTGTTCATGCGGATGGGTCGGTTAAGCATCAGGCTCCTCCAAACGGGCGAGAGTGCGATAGTCGCTCCAAGCAGCGAAACCCGTTACACAGCCGCGGACCACGGCTTTATGCGGCACAGCCCACCAGCTGTCATTAAACTATGATGCACTCGGCCGTTGTTCATGCGTGAAGATCGCCCACCGCCCATTCATCGCTTAACCTTCGCAAGGGTGTAGACGGCGAAGCCCTATACTCCAGCGACTATAACTCTTCGCGGCGCGATTGATGGGGCACAACGTGCAGCAGAATTTACCAAGCGCAACCGCAGGTGCCGAAGCGGCTGAATCCAAATCGCCTCGTCGCCGATATGAGCGTTTGCTGAACCGAACGCTTGGCGAGACTATCCAAATCAAGACCGTTCTCGATGCCGGATGGCATGTGGGAGGGCCGACGCAGGACACCTGGAAAGCGCGCGCTGCTCAACTGTACCTTTTGTTGATTCATGGCGGGGGGATATAATGCCCCGCGGAACCAGGGGCACTGCCGCGAGTTCTTTGGAATGGCAAATCATCCGGTCACGAGCGCCCTTACCTCAATCGGCACATTGACTTCCCGTCCCGCAGCGTTCCTGGTGTTGCTGGCCTATGCAATCCTTTGGATGATTTTCGAGCGACAGAGCTTGGATTGGCATGGAGCCGCTACATTGTTTACTTGGGCGATGACGCTGTTCATCCAGCGCGCGGAGCACCGCGACACTCAAGCGATCCACGCCAAGCTTGACGAGATTCTGCGGTCAGATCACGCGGCTTCAAACATCACGCGGATCGACGATGAAGAGCCCGAGGAGATCGAGAAACATCGCCATCGCCAGCAGCGGGGCGATTGACGTGCAGCCTTTCGGTTCCGTCGCGTCAGGCGCCCGCAAGAAGACCTCCGGCATTGAGTTCTGGCGAAAGGTGCTGATCTATCTGGCCATTGCCGCTATCGCCAGCCTGCTCACGGTGTTGATCATAAATCTCACTCCAGAGCCGCGCGTTTTACGATCAATCGTTCCCCACCGGTTTGACGCTACGGATCCCCAATTTTCCAAGACGATGAGCAGCTATTCGCAAGGGCAGATGTTCGGTTCCAATGCGGTCCAAACTCTCATCAACGGGGACGAAATATTTCCGTCAATGCTGCAAGCAATCGGGGCGGCTCGATCCAGCGTCGACATCGAGACATATATTTATTGGTCGGGAGCCATCGGCTACGAGTTCGCGATCGCATTGGCAACCAAGGCCAGCGAAGGCGTCGAAGTCCGCGTGAACGTCGACGGGGTTGGCAGCCTTCCCTTCGACGAGGACTTGATCCACATCATGACCACGGCCGGTGTGAGGTTCGAACGCTATCGGCCGCTACGCTGGTATACGTTGGACCGTGTAAACAACCGAACTCATCGCAAGCTGCTGATCGTCGATGGCCGGGTTGCTTTCACTGGCGGGGTCGGCATTGCCGATAATTGGCGCGGGAACGCACGCAACTCAAATGAATGGCGCGACACGCATTACCGGATCGAAGGACCCGCCGTGGCCGCATTCCAGGCGGCGTTCGCCGAAAACTGGCTTGAGATGACCGGCGAGACATTGCAGGGCGCGAAGTTCTACCCTGCAGTTGCGCCCGCTGGTGGGCTCGATGCCCAGCTAGTACTTTCTTCGCAGCCAAACGGCTCGGAGAACATGGAGTTGATGATGTTGGCGGCAATAGCCGCGGCCAAGGATCATCTGCGCATCGGCATGGCCTACTTCGTGCCGGACGACATAGCCCTGCAGCAGATTCTTGATGCAAGGAGGCGAGGCGTCTCGGTCGATGTCATCGTTCCCAATTGGCTGACGGACGTGCCTATAGTGCGAAAGGGTTCACGTTACTTCTGGGGCGAATTGCTCAAGGCCGGTGTGCGCATCTTTGAGTTCCAACCCACAATGTACCATCCGAAGCTTTTGATCGTCGACGATGTCTGGGTGAGCTTTGGCTCGGCTAATTTGGATGAGCGTTCCTTGCGCCTCAACGATGAGGCCACTCTGAATGTCTACGGCATGGAATTCGCGCGGACGCAAATAGACGTTTTCAACGAGGACCTGAAACGATCAAGGCAGGTCAGTGTGGAAGAATGGCAAGCTCGTCCGCTAAGCGAAAAGGTCACCGACTACTTTGCGAGCAGGTTTCGCTCCCAGCTTTAATAATAGCGAGGGTGCGGAGATGCAAAGTCCCCGCAATTGCTCGCCATTGGTATTGATAGACGCTCTCGGTCGAAGTTAAACGCCGTGCCGTGGTTCTGCACGGATGTGGAGAGCCTAAAATACTTCAATCACCGTACGGCTTCTCTTTTTGAGAGCCTGGATGGATTTGCGATGAATTTGCGGTTGCGCCGGCGACGTCTCCACCAGATGCTGTGCAAGCCTTGCTTGTCTCAGCCGCGCCGTCTTCTCCGCCCGTTCCGCTCGTTCAGCGTCCAGCATCTCTTGGCTGATACGCTTGGCGCGGTCGTATCTTTCCTTGTCGTGATTGCGAGTCACGGACACCTCCTAGCCAGCAACAGAAATCCTGCGAAACTTTTTGGTGACACGTGGCTTGCGTTCGATGGGACCGCGCGTGACGGCTTGTGCGAGGCGCGCTTCCTTCAATCGCGCCGTCTTGGCGGCGCGCTCAGCACGTTCCTTGTCGACAATGAGTGCTGCAGCCGATGTGGTCTTCTCGTTGCGACCGTCATCATTGGTCCGCGGCATCTCAGCGCCTCGCCTTAATTCTTGTCGCCCGCAGTGCCATTTTGTACCCGGGTCGTGCTCTAACTTGGTCTATCGTCCTCTTGGCGGAGCTTTTGCCTGCATGAGCCGGCTTCTTGCGCAGGTGGTTGTCGTTGTCCGCTCGTGGGATGGCCATCTCGGTTCTCCTATGCGGGCCCAACTTCGAAATGGCGGAAGTGTTCCCAGCCAACTCGCAAGTTGCTGGGCTATTTTCGGATGCAGCGGCGGATCCCAAGGCATGCGATCCGGGCCTGGCGTCGTTTGCCAACTCGCGTCCAGCGATTGATAACGACCCACCTTGCAGGTGCGCGAATGAGCAGCGGGACTGCTCGAGGCAGGTTCATAGCTGATTTCACGCTTGGAACACGTTGTCGGTCTTTAAGTTGTCCAAACGGCGTGATGCCGCAGGTGTCTACGATGAACTTTCCTCGCGACGCGATGGTTCAGACTTTGCTGTAGCAAGGGATCCCGCGGAAACGCATAAGCTCGGCATTGCAGGGAATTCGGCGCTAGGGTCGTTGAACCACTACCGGGTGTGTCTGCAGTCAACCTTACAGGCAGCCGCAGGTCCAGACGAGGAGCACGGTTCCAAGCGCATACGGGACAAGAAGCAAACCTATCGACACCCAGAAAGCCGGCTCTGCCAAGGCGGCCATGTCCTTGCGAAACTGCTCCATAGGGCTACCCCGACAACTTCGACAAACGAATAGAGCTAACCTGATAAAACCTATGGCCCGCTTTTGGCATCTTCGACCTCCAGCGCATCCATGACGGCTGCCACATCGCTGGCTTCTCCGTCGACGCCACCATGCACCCCAGTTCCGGCATTCTTTAGCGCTTGCTCGATCGCATCTTCAATGTTTCCAAGCTCGTCCTCACGCACCTCGCGACCATAACCGGCCGCTTCGGCATCCTGCTCGAATTGCTGGGCCAGCACGGCGAAGCTGACTTCCTCTTCGCCAGCCAGAGTGCCGACATTCTCCTGCAGCCAGTTTTCAAAAAATTCTTTGGTCGCGTTCATCTGATAACTCCTCCGCCGGGTTAAGCGCGGCGGCGATCCGAAGTTCCGCCATGCCGTCACTTTCCCAATCAGCAAGGGCTATGCTCAGGATAGGCTTGGCTGATCATCTTACGAACAGACGCTCGTGCGCTGACATTCATGGAAGACAGCCTGAACTTTCAGGGGTTCACATGGACCGGCCGCTTCATTTGGTCTTTTGCGCATCCGGCGCAAACAGGGCCTGCCCCGCCAGCTTCGCGTGCAATGCGCGGGCCAGGTCAAGATGTTCCAGCACCGTCGGCAGCTTTTCGGAGGCGAAGCGCTGAAGCGCTGCATCCTCGCCCGAGCCTATCTCCCAAGCCAGGAGTTGCGCCGTCTTTTGGTGATCAACGATCTGCGCTCCCAGGTAAGCCAGCTCAAACGCGGTGCCGTCGAGTTTTTCGAGATCGGAACGGATTTTTTTGTGATCTGGGTCGAGCCCTTCGGGAAGTGGAATTTTGCTTTTATCTGCCACGGATTTCAGCTGCTCATTGGCCTTGTCGTGATCATCGACCATCCGATTTGCAAATTCCCGAACCCCATCGTGACTTGTCTTTCCAGCCGCGAGCCGACCTAGCTCTATCTCGGACCTGCCGCCTACCATAATCAGCTGGGCGAAAAGCCGATCCTGATAATTCGTCTGATGCGGTGCTGGAACTCCAGGCTTCTCCATACTCGTATCGGGAGCAAGGCCGGCTGGATTGCCGATTTGCGCCAGCGCACAGCAGGGCGACAATGCCAGGGCTACTGTCATTACGGCAGCACGCATGATGTCCTCCATTCAGTACCGAATTAACCCTTCGGCCGCGGTTTCCCCGGTGTTCTAGAGCGTGAGCAGATAGGCCACCAATGCATCCTTTTCCGATTGGTCGAGCTTCGTTCCGAGCACCAGGTTGAAGAACTCTACGGTATCGCCCAGCGTCATTAGGCGGCCGTCATGAAGATAGGGAGGAGAATCCTTGATCCCGCGCAACGTGAAGGTCTTGATCGGTCCATCCGGTATGGCAACCTGATCGTTGAACGTCTGGCCAACTTTGTAGAATCGCTCAAGCTTCAGATCGTGCATGTTGTTGTCCATGAAGGACAGACTTGGAACATGACATTCGCCGCAGCGGCCCTTTCCCATGAACACCTGCTCGCCCTTGATCTCCAGCGCATTGGCGGCAGCCGGGTCAAGTCGTCCGAACGGATCGAGCTTCGGTGCCGGCGGAAAATCGACGATGTTCTGCATCTGCGCCATCATCGCAACCTGGTTGGGCCGATCCGGCAGATTCACGCCCTTGCGGGTGGCGCTCACGTGATCGCCGTTGAAATAGGCGGTGCGCTGTTCGAATTCCGTAAAGTCCTCCACGGAACGCAGCGAGCGTTTGGACCCGTGGATCTGCTGGTTGAACAAGCCGCGCAGACTGGTTGTGTCGAGCCGGAAGCGCTCGGCTTGCGGCCGCACGTCCGGAGTGAGGTGAAACGCCGCGTTGGTGTGGAAATTGGAATGGCAATCGAGGCACGCCACACCCGTGCTTTGCATCGCTACCTTCCTGTCCTCGGTCTGATTGAATTCCTCCTGCGGAAATGGCGTCAGCAGCAGACGAAGCCCTTCCATCTGCACGGGCGTGATGATGCCGTTCATGTATTCATAGAAGTTGCGTATCGTCAGCAGATCACCTCGCGACACATCGCCAAGCTCCGGGTGCGTGGTGAGAAATATTGGAGGTGGAAATTCCGGCGTAAGATAATCCGGCAGGTCGAAATCGACATCGAAGCGACGCAGATCCCGTCCTTCATCAGCGCCGATCTCTCTAATCTGACTTTCAGGAAAGACCTGACCTCCAGTGGCCTGCTTGATGTGCGGCAACGGCAGGAAACCTTGCGGCAACAGACCACGATCACGAATTTCCTGAGGAGTTTTCGTTGCCAGGCTGCTCCAGGTTTCGCCTGCCGGCAGTTTCACTCGCGAGCCTTCTTGCACAGCTTTGCGCCCGCCCGACATCATGACGCCCCGCATCGGCCGGTCAGCCAGATCGTAACGTCTCTCAAGCAGGCCGCGTTGCCGTTGTGTCACTGCCGGTTTTTGCGCTTCGTCAGTCTCCTTGACCGCGGAAAAAGGCAAGCTTGGCAATGGACGATACGTCAAATCCGGCGGCAGCGGGTCCGAAGCAACATTGAGCGCGAATGTCGCAGCCCCAAGCAGGACTGGCAAACCAAGATTGAAGATACGCGACATATCTCCTCCCCACAGCGTTGAATTTGACCCCAACCAGTGCGCGCCAGCTTTGTTCCCGAGCTTGGGAAAAAGCCGATCAGCCGCCGACTGGACAACGCAACGCATGATCGTCCCACGCTCGGCTTCTCGATGATCACCGGTGTCGCTGTTTTGGAAGTGCGTCGATCTGCTTGCCTGAACGCGGACCACGATTGTGCTGCTCGAACTATTGCCCGCGATCCGTTCTCGCCATTTTCTGGCTGGTGACTGCACGCCCGCCGATCGACTGGTGCCCTGTAACCCTGCGAAGCTATTCTATCCCGACAGTTCGGATTGAATAACCTCATCGGTTGGCGACCCATCAGACGTGACTGCGCTTTTGACCTGGTCCATCCCGAACTGAGCGACCTGAACCATCATGGCCTTGGCCTTTGCGATGAGTTCGTCGTCGGGAAGACTATGCCCGGCCTGCAGGGTGACTGTAATAAACTCGCCGCCCTCCCCGCGGAATTCCACGACCGGTGCCTGGTCTCGGCTGACGACAATTTCCATCATCTGCATAAGAACCTCCTCCTCGCTTCGACTGTAGCGGCCAGCCGAAGCTAAACGCACGGCCGTCTAATCCTTGACATAAGCCCCAGGTTGGCGACCGCCTCTGGGCGCCTTGGCGTCTTTCGAACGCTCGGCGATCGCAGGACCTGCTCCAGAGGTTTTCTCTGCGGCCGGTGAAGGTGTCGCCTGTTTTGGCGGGGTCCTACCGCCCGATTTTTCGGGGCGGGGTGATATGCCAACTGAGGCTTTGTCTGAAGAAGTCATGGCTCGTTTCCCTGGCTGCGAAATTCCATTACCAACCTGCGAAACGCCGTGACGTTCCATTGCAATTCGTTCGTGAAAACAAGATCTCCGCTGGTGAACCTGGGGCCTCGCTGAGCCAACGGGCTGTTTTCGCGAGACAAACGGCAAATGCCAGCCAGCTCGGGCAAGACAGAGCTTAGCCTGACACATGGCAGCGTGGCAGCAGAATACGAGCCAACACGAAACTCGTAGAGATACCCATCGCGAACGCGGTGACGGCAGCAGCTTCGGTCATTCTGCAGAATGCATTTCAGCGCCGCGGCAATGCCCATCGCCCGAGGTCAGGAGCCTGAATCCAGCGCCGACCGGCAAAAGGCTCGCGATACAGGCCGACCCCCAGTTCAACCGATGAGGAACAATATCTCCTTTTGAAAGTTCTGGCCGACCCATGAAGGAGATATGAAATGTCAGAATCGCGCGAATGGCTTGTCCAATGGCTCAGGGATGCTCACGCCATGGAAGAGCAGGCCGAGACCATGTTGAATGGGCAGTTGAACCGAATTGAGAACTATCCTGAGCTCAGCGAACGGATTCGCCAGCACGTCCAGGAGACCAGGCAGCAGGCTGCTCGGCTGGAAACCTGTCTCGACCGCATCGGACAAGGATCTTCCACACTGAAGGATGCCGGCGGCAAGCTGACGGCGATGGCGCAGTCGCTCAGCGGGGTCTTCGCCGGTGACGAAGTGATGAAAGGATCGCTTGCAAGCTACACGTTCGAGCACATGGAAATCGCCTCCTACACAATCCTTATCGCCGCTGCCAAATCTCTGGGTGAAGCAGAGGTCGCCCAGGTCTGCGAAGAGAACCTGCGTGAGGAAGTCGCAATGGCGGACTGGTTGAAAAGCCATATTCCAGCGACAACCGAGCAGTTCCTGGCGCGGGCCGACTCGGAGAGTGAGAACGCCAAGCGTTGATCAGCCGGTAGCGTCATTGCTAAACAAGCTCGCGCCTTGCGCTGAAGCTCGGCGCAAGGCGCATCGAGGTTGAGCCGTTACCGCTGTGAAAGGCACTTCAAAGTAGGCAGCGCGTGAGTAAGTTTTCCGATTAGCTCTCCGTGCCGCGATAGTATCCTTGACGCCAATTGAACTTGAAATTCCGGACGGAATTCTCTGCCATGTGCCGCTCCTTGAGAGCCCGCCGAACTGCCCATCATACGGATGTTGCTATCGCCCACTTTTTGGCGACAGTTCCCCATCCCCAACCATCTCCGCCAGCCGGCTGAGGAAGTCCACCAAAGCAGCTTGCGGCTCGTCGATTTCGCCGACGATGACCGAAATGCCCCAACGCCCAAGAACGGCCTCCTCCACAGGGTTTCGGCTGGTCATGAGGATGAACGAGGGCGGGCGATCTTTCTCATAGCCGGACCGATGCCACGTCTGCCAGAGACGGTGCAACAGCAACCGAATATTTGGGTCGGAAAGGCTATAGCCAATGAAGAGGATCGTGCTGCCGAGTGCATCCGAGCGAAAACGCACGTCCAGCGGAGAATTGAAGGAGAGGCGATCGAGGTAGTCCGTTTCGGTGAGGACGAGGGACGAATCCTCGTCGAAATCACCATGGAACTTGACGATGTGGGTAACGCCTTGGCGGGCCTGCGCTACATCGCGTGCATTGGCCACTTTCACGTAGTCCCGGCCGTATATCTCATAAGCCAGTTCTAGGTTCCGGTCATAATTAGTTGTGTAGATGACAGGGAAGTCGAGCCTCACGATGAGACGATGCAACTCGGATTTCTCGATCCGGTCCTTGGGAACGGACCAGTTTCTGTCCATCCAACTGCGAAGTGGCCCGATGCTGCCATGCTTGATCCGATAGTACTCGGCCAGGGTTTGAAAACGATCGCGTCGCGTGGAAAATTCGTCGTCGACGCCGAGCTCCTTTGCCATTCGCTCTATCAGCTTCTCCCAGGAGGGTAGTCCAACACTGATCGACACCCCTGCCCCAACAAACAGAATTGCGCTGCGATGGCGAATTGCGTTGGCGAGCGAATCTACAGGGTCATCGTTCATCAAGTCTTTTGAGGCCACCCGCGCAGGTCGACCTTCCTCCCTCACATCTGGTCGTTGTTAGGCTGCTTGGTGATCCCCACCTGCCTGGCCAGCTCGGAAAACGGTGGCACACTCGCTTCGAACTGCTTGGTGTTAGCCAGCCGCAAAAGACGCAAAGGGAAACACACTGCGTCGCGGTTAGCAGGCGACATATCCTCGAAGAGGCGCTCATCAACCGTGAACGAGGCTTCGGCGTTTTTCAACGCCGTGTCGATATCATCGACCGAGAGAAGGCCTCTGCGGACCAAGGCGTTATTGACGGCCGCGACCGCCATGAGCAAACCTTCCAATTGCAGGTTGGCGACGTTCATGGGCCATGTCCTTCATATCGTTGGAAGCCCGTCGATAGATAATCCTGCTCCGGAGGCCTTGTGCCGTGCCGGTGATGGGGTTGTCGCTTGCCAGAGCGTTTTGGCTGCGCGGCGGCGCCGGGATTGGCATCTGGTGGCGCCATGGCTTGGATCTCCGCTGGGCTGCTGGACAACTCTCCACATGCCTCGAGGTTCCGGATCGCCATGGCAAGCTTGCAAGGTAGAGGCAAGGCTTCAGCGGGAGCCACCCAGCGTGTCTGCCGGCGAGCCATGCGCGGGAAAACTGGCGGATGGAACCGGAATACCACATCCGAACTCAGGGCTGTTGAAGTACCGTTCACCGTAGCCACGCGCAGGCCGAGCCGCCTTCGGCAAAAGATGCCGGCCGCGTGCCGCTCGTAGCCAAAAGCAACCGTTGCAAGGCGTTCGGCAACTTTAAAGCTCCGACTGTGCCTCCGGGATGGGCCATATAGAAACGACCAAGCTGATGCCTGCTAAGGTCTCGGGATCTCGTTTTATCGGCGACATCAGGCTGCCGCGCTCGGCGGGTCAGCAGATCCGATGGATGGGAACAACCCGGCACGGTGATGGTTCGGTGGCATCAAAGGTGATAGAGAACGATGGGTAAAAAGCCCAAACAGCACACAGAAGCCACGGCGGATCGTGAAAAGGCGATCGAAGCGCTCTACTTTGCGCGCAAGTGCGGCCTCACCAACGAAGAGGCACTCAAGATGTCAGGGAAGCCCAAATCAGGATCGATGATGGACCCAAAAGGCGCTCCGGCAAGCGAACTTAGAAGCGTTCGTCGAGCGCTCGTCTCAGCCAGCGGCGGCGCATGATCTTCTTCACCTCCGACACGCATTTCAACGATCCCCGCATTCTGCGGCTCGACCCCCGCCCCTTCAGTTCATTGGCGGCGCATGACCAGGCACTGACTGAACTTTGGAACGAGACTATTGCTCCAAGCGACGAGGTTTGGCACCTCGGCGACTTTGCCAAGGGATCGGCCGAGACAGTGTCTTCGCTGCTGTCCTGCCTCCACGGCACCAAGCACCTCATCATCGGCAACAACGACGGCGTGGTAACGCTCCGCGCTTCGGCTTGGGCTAGCGTGCAACACTACAAGGAGCTGACTGTCGAGGGCCGTTTCTTGGTTCTTTGCCACTACCCGTTCCGCACCTGGAACCAGATCGGCAAGAAATCGATAAACCTGCACGGCCATTCTCATGGCCGGCTGAAGCCGATGACGCGCCAGCACGACGTCGGCGTAGACGCCTGGGATTTTCGCCCAGTCACTTTTGCTGCCATACAGGCCAGGCGGCGCCGCCGAGGTTAGCGCAGCAGATGGTCGAACGATCGACGTCTTTACGTGGTGATGCTAGCCGCAAACAGGAATCCAGAAATCCTGCCCCTGGGGTATTGCAGCCTTGCCTGGAACGCACCGCGAGTAAACCGGACCGAGGAGCGCCCCACCCGTCTGCACAGCCGTCACAACCTTTGGGACAGGCGCCGACCCCCGTCGTCACCCCGGCGGCGCGCCACTGGCGCCCAATCGTTCATCCACCTCGCTTGAAACGAGCTTCAATCGCCGTCCTTGGCGATCTCAGTGCCACATTCTCTCTCTAAGCCACTTAAGAAACCTGTTCCCTCCAATCGACCGGCGGACTCT
>NZ_RZRV01000055.1:0-28845 GCF_004023085.1 Mesorhizobium sp. M7A.F.Ca.US.010.02.1.1
CATCGTGCCGCCGAACTGCCTGTCTGGCTGCACAGATACAATTGGCATCGTCCACATGGCAGCCTAAAGTCAAAAACGCCTATCAGTCGCCTCGCCCTGATCGAGGACAACCTGTTGAAGCTCCACAACTAGGTCGTCCAGCATCACAGTGAACCGCGTACGTAGTATTTTGTCGTAGGCGGCATTCTGGATAGCCGGATACGGGCTCTTCACCCGCTGCACCACCGATTGCGGGATGATGTCGCGAGAAACATTCACGGATTTCGTGAAAAAAGTGTACCCGCCGAAGAGCCCTACTCGCGGGGGCGGTGCAGCACCACCTCGGTGTCACTGCTCGTGTTCATGCGATGGACTAGGCCGGCCAGCTGTTGACGCAGCTCGCGGTAGTTGTAAGTCTCACCCGTGTAGACGAGCACCAAGTCAGGTCGGCCATCCCCCTGGAGCATCCTCGGCTGGCGGCCGCCCTGGATATCGATGATTGCCAGGCGGTGGTGTCCCAGCGCCGCAGGCCCGCCGATCCAAGTCCCCTCGTCGTCCGGACCGTGGTTCGCTATGGTGGCCGTCATATCGGCAAGCTCCCTTCGCGCATCGGGACCTCCGAGGTCTCGATTGAAGTCGATCCATTCACAGATGCCGCACAGGTTATGTCGCCGCATTTGGGCGAAGCAGATATAAGGCCAGTGGGAAACCATCGAGGCAAAGTGACGGATCTAGCCCAGCTACGATCCGCATCCGACATTGTCGGACATCGGACAGCACCGCGATTCGCTGCATAGGAAGCCTGGAGTCGCGATTTCCCCTGGGGGAATCAGCGCATGAAAGGAGAGCTGGGTCGTGTCTGCCGAAATGAGAAATTGCTCCCCCTTATTGCATCACCGAGGAATGTTACCCAGCGCGATAGACGGACATGCCCTATCTCCCCCCGTTGCAGCTGAGGGAGATAGGGGCCAGCTCTTCATTCAACCCTCATGGAGGATGATCAGCCCAGCCATTTCCATGCGCCGGCCTTCACAAGCCGTGCACCATTCAGGTTCTTTTCCTTGAAGCGCGACGATCCTTGTCAGACGTCGCAACACTTGCTGCCGAGAGCACGAGCTCTTCCTCGAGCATGCCTTGATCTGCGCCTCGAACGGCTCGCACATGCTGGGTTTCAACGACTTCGCAGAGGTTGATATTCTGCAGTGACTTCGTCTCGCTGCTGCACGGCATTGACGCTGGGAGCCATGCTCGCGTGGCGCAATTGTGCTGAAGCCGGTGCCCACGGCAACGTTTCTTAACCCGCCCCAGATCCTGGCGTTTGGCTATTTCCGACATTCGTGTCCGGCTTCGGACAAAGGCCGGGTTTGCCGAACGGAGTCGCACCCAATTTCCAGTGCTGCTTGAGCAATAATATCGACCGGCATTACTGCACAACACGAAAGTTGCTGCAAAAACCGAAGTGAACCCAAGGCATCGGGTCAATTGGCATGGCGCTTGCGACTCGGTCGATAGAACGCAGTCAAAATCACGGTTGCAGACCATGCCTACCTCTCAAAGCTCGATAAAGCACGCGAGCAAAATTCCCCGTCTCCGCGGAAGCTCGTCGCCGTTAAACGTGCCTGCTCGGGGGCGGTCTTGCACAAGACCGGTCCGAGGCAACCACGCCAAGGCGCGAGGCTGCCGGAACTGTCGACCGAAGTCGATGCCGCTTCAGTTTAACCGAAAAATGCACCGTACCACTTTGGCCTGGAAGCAAATCAATGACCTATAGAAAGAACGTTCCTCTCGTGACCTTTCGCACGCGTGTTCGCGATGAGTCGATCGGGGGGCCAAATCCTTATCAGTGGGAGAACAAGACCTCCGACGATTATTTCGGGGGCAAGCGCATCATCCTGTTCTCGCTGCCTGGCGCCTTCACCCCGACCTGCTCGACCTTCCAACTGCCCGATTTCGAAAAACTCTATGATCAATTTCTGGAACTGCGAATTGACGCGATCTACTGCGTCTCGGTCAACGATGCTTTCGTCATGAATGCGTGGGGAAAGTCCTTGGGGCTGCAGAAGATCGAGCTGATCCCAGACGGGTCGGGCGAGTTCACGCGCAAAATGGGCATGCTGGTCGCGAAGGACAATCTGGGCTTTGGCATGCGCTCCTGGCGATACGCCGCTCTGATCGACGATGGCGTGGTGGAGCAGTGGTTCGAGGAGGAAGGCTTCTGTGACAACTGCGAGACGGACCCCTATGGCGTTTCATCCCCGCAAAACGTTCTCGACAAATTGAAGGCGGCGGCATGACCCAGAAGTGGAAAGTCTCACACAACCCAAGCACACACTAGAGCCTCCTCGGCAGATCACGGTTCAACATGCATCTCTCAGCAAGCCTGCTTCAACGCCAGAAGCAACGTATGGTCTTATCGCCTCAAGCCATTGAAGCTATTCGCTTGCTGCGATTGACGCATACTGAACTCCATCAGCTCGTGCAGCAGGCACTCGAGAAGAACCCCGTTTTGAAGCCTGACCCGTTTGACGACGATTCGCCGCTGCCAGGGGTGGATCAGCGGAGCAGTCAAAGCAGAAGCGAAATCGGCGAATCGCCCATTGGCGGGCCGTCTGGCGGGCGCGGGCAATGGAAGTCGCAACGCAGTAGCGGCAACGATCGACCTGCCGTCGAGGAGTTTACCGCCCACACCGAAACATTGCACGACCATGTCGCCCGCCAGGTCGCCCTCAACCCGTTCACCCCCCAGGAGCGGCTGATTGCCGGACAGCTCGCCGCTCATCTGGAGGACACTGGCTATCTTCAGGTAAACCTTTTCGATCTGGCCAGGACGTTAAACGTTCGGCAAGCTGATGTGGAACGGGTCATCGGAATCTTGCAGCAATTTGATCCGCCGGGCATTTTTGCGCGAACTCTCAGCGAATGCCTGGAGATTCAGCTGCGCCAGCAAGACCGGTTCGACCCGGCTATGGCAGCTTTGGTCGCCAATCTCGAGATGCTTGCACGGGGGGATTTTCAGGGATTGAAGCAGCGTTGCGGAGTCGACGAGGAGGATCTCCTCGACATGAGGAACGAAATCCGCGCGCTCGATCCCAAGCCTGGAGACCGGTTCCAGTCCGGGACGCCGGAAACCATCGTACCGGACGTCTGGGTAATGCCCAAGTCCGAAGGTGGATGGCGGGTGGAGCTTGATCCGGCCACGCTGCCCAAAGTGTTGATCAACCACACCTATGTCGCCGAAATCTCGCAGCTGACCAAGCAAAATCCGGAAGGCAAAGCGTTTCTCGACAATTGCCAGGAAAAAGGGAACTGGCTGATCAGCAGTCTCAAGCAGCGCGCTAAGACGATCCTTAAGGTTGCGACCGAAATCGTGCGCCAGCAGGATGCCTTTTTTACACACGGCGCCGCCCATCTGCGGCCTCTCTGTCTCAAAAATGTCGCTGACGAGATCGGCATGCACGAGTCGACGGTAAGCCGGGTGACTTCGAACAGGTACATGTTGACTCCGCGCGGGGTGTTCGAGCTGAAGTATTTTTTCGCTGCGCCAATCGCATCCTGCGAGGGCGGCGATGCGCACTCCGCCAAAGCTGTCTGCCATCGGATCAAGGCAATCATAGCCGAAGAATCGCTCGACAAGGTACATTCCGACGAAGACATCGTTGCTCAACTCAAGGAGACCGGCATCGATGTCGCTCGCCGTACCGTCACCAAATATCGCGAGGCGATGAACATCCCTTCCTCCATACGACGGCGCCGCGATAAGCGTTTGTCCGCAGCTGCGATCAAGCGAAGTGACTAACCGACATTCGTGGTCGGCGAGAGGCGACTCTCAACTTCCTCCGGGCCGAAGCAGCTTTCGAAGTCATGGCATTCCCCGCAACTGGGTGCTGTGCATGACGAAAAGCCTTCGGCCTCACACAGCTTGCGGTAAAAGTACTTTTTCCATTTCATGTTTTCTGTGTTGCCTGCCGCCAGCGCGGGAAAATGTCTGGCAAGCAGGCGGCTGAGCTCAGCGCGATTTGAGAGGCCAAGATCCCGCCAAAGATGGTCCATGCGCATCGCACGCCGGGCGATGATCTTGGCCAAGCGGGCGCTCGCCGGGTCGGCCGGCGCAGCATGCGCTAGCAGCAGCCGGCGTAGCAGTTCCTCTTCCAGTTCCGGCTCGGGCTCGCTCAACTCCTCCAAAGCGAATACGCTGCTGGAGGTAGACGGGAAAGTTGCGGCCAAGACATCACGCAATTCGACAGACGAAAGGCCTGTCCCCTCCGTCGCCAACACCTCGCCCGCCTGGACCTCCTCAAGCGAACGTGAATGTACGCAGGGCAGCACATGCTGATCGAAGCTCCTCCCTAGCTCGGACCCACGCCATTGCGCGCTGGATAGGCAGCCATCATCGTAACGGCCGGCTTCAGCTTCCGGCATGACAAAGCGCCTTGTTGACCGCAGGGATGATCTTGTCGCCCCAGAGCTCGATCTGGCGCAGCATCGTCTTTTGGTCGAAGTCGCCCAATTGAGTCTGAACTGCGATCTGGTCCGGTTTCAAGATATCGATCTCTTCCAGCAGGCGATCAATCACGCGATTTACGCTGCCAATCGGCAAATTTTTGCGCATGGTCTCGAAGGACAGATCCTGCTGGGTCGGTGTCTCCTGCAGCAGGTAGCCATCGTGGCTCTGTTGGCGACGCTGATGCAGGGCTTCAGAAAGCCGGCGCTGGAAGCGGGCATTGTCGAGATAGCTGTTGATCTCCAACTCGTCGTGGCTGGCATAGCAGCAGCGCAGCAGCGATATCTTGACGTCGGTGACGTTCTTTTCCTCGGATGCCGCCGCCCTCTCGACTGATTCACGCAGTGTGGTCAAAGTCTCTAAGCCGTCGTGGAAGGCTGTGACAAAAAAATTGTGCCCCTCGCGGTAGGCCCGAGCCATCCGTGCGGCTCCGCCAGCGATCCAGATAGGCGGCGTCGGCTGCTGGACTGTGCGGACCGAAATCGCTGTTGGGGGGATCTTCTCATACTGGCCGTCGTGTTCGAAGACGTTTTGGTTGAGGCCCTTGAGAATGATGTCCAGGTATTCCGAAAAGACGGCCGGCGCCTCATCGATGTCCACGCCGAACCGTTCGAACTCGAACTGCTGGTATCCCAAGCCTACGCCGAGCTCGAGACGGCCGTTCGCAACGATGTCGGCGAAGCCGATCTCGGACAGCAGGCGCTGCGGTTGGTAAAGCGGCAGCACGCAGACGGCAGTGCCCAGGCGAATCGTGCTTGTCAAGCCGCCGCAGTGCGCCACCATCATCAGCGGGGATGGTATGAGGCTGTAATTGTTGAAGTGGTGCTCAGCAAACCACGCGGTGTTGAACCCAGCCTGCTCCGAAGCGACGGCCTGTTCGATGGAGTTGCGGATGACGCTTTCTGAGGATTGGTGATAGCCACGCTGGGCGGCCAGAATGAAAGTGGCAAATTCCATGATTTCTCCTCGTTATAGACACGTCAGCCGACCGGGAATGTGCTCGGCATGCGCATGCTTGGATCTCAAGCACCTCAGGTGCGTCGTGGAGCCGAGGCTTCATAATGCTCGGCCGGTCGCCCTGCGAAGGCCTGGCAATTAACCTGCGGCCTCCGCAAAACATTCGTCATAGAGCTCGCTGGCGTTTCCCGCATCACCGAACGAGGTCCAGCCGCCGTCCACGTAGAGGATCGAGCCGTTGATGTATGAGGCGTCAGACGAAGCAAGGAAGAACGATGCATCTGCGACGTCTTCTGGCCGTCCCATCCTGCCCATGGGGATGCGTCGTCCGATTGCTGTCAGGTCGATGCGGCCGGCTTTGGCCAACTGAGCAAGTGCGGGCGTGCGGATGTGGCCAGGAGCGACGGTGGCTGTCCGAATTCCGACCGGCCCGAGTTCGGCCGCCATGCAACGGGTCAGCATATCCATCCCCGCCTTGGAGGCGCCGTAGGCATGGCGCGGCGCGAACGGCAGAAAGCTGTCGATCGACCCGAGATTGAGGATCACGCCGCCCGGGCGCATAGCCTTGATCGCTTCGCGCGCGCAGGTGAAGGCGCCGGTAAGGTTGACATCCAGGACGTGTTCGAGCTGTTTCGACAGTTGCTCGATCGCAGGCACAATCCTGTCGGCGGTATCAGCACTATTGACCAGAACATCGATATACCCGAAGCGTCCCCTCAGTTCTTCGAACATCGACACCACATCGCTCTCGACGGCCACGTCCAGCGATTTCGCCAGATGCTTGCCGGGGAGCGATGTAGCCAGCTCTGCCGCTGCAGTGCCATCTTTATCAGCAATCACGACGGTGTCGCCGTTCGCGGCAAAGCGGCGAGCGACGGCCGCGCCAATGCTTTTTGCGCCACCGGTGACGAGCACGATTCGCGCATCTGTGCATTCGGCCGGACAGGAGAGCTCGGCTTGGAGCGCACCATCCACCGGCGGGTGAGCATCCCCCGGCTGGTTGAATGACATCCAGCCTCCGTCGACTGCCAGCACCGAGCCGGTGATGTAGCGCGCCTGCGTGCTGCTCAGAAAACGCACGACCCTGGCGATCTCGTCGGGGCGAGCCAAGCGCCCCATCGGCACGCGGCGGCGTATCGCCGCGAGGTCCATTTTGCCAGCGCGTGCCAGTTCTGTGACCATTGGGGTGCGGACGGAGCCCGGCGCCACCGCCGTGACGCGGATTCCTCGCATAGCCCACTCGCATGCAAGGGACTTTGTCAACGAGATCACGCCAGCTTTCGAGGCTGCGTAGGCGTTGCGCCTGGGATTGCCGACCACGCCCGCCATCGAAGCCACATTGACGATCGCACCGCCCGGCTTCATGCGCCGCGCCGCTTCCCGGGCCATAACGAATGGCCCAATAAGGTTCACTGTCACGCCGCGTCGGAAGGTATCGACAGCGGTGTCGATGATCCTATCCATCGTGGGTCCAACCGCCGCATTGTTGATGAGGACATCGATTTGCGCGAACCGTGCTTCGACCTGGCCGAAAAGTGAGAGCATGTCCTTCTCTCGCGACACATCGCACTCCAGACCGACGTGCGGCGACCCGAGATCCCGAGCCAGTTCAACCACACCACTGCCCGGAAGGTCCACCGCAACTACAGTGTCTCCGTCCGCGGCAAGGATATCGACCAGGGCACGGCCGATCCCGCCCGCAGCGCCTGTGATGATTACGGTGCGTGCTGCCAGTTTCACGAGAGCTTCTCCACGATGACCGCTTGTGATCTCAGCCCATCAACCTTGGGCGGAATGAAGGGCCGAGCCAAATCGTTGCAGTGACCGCCAGTCGCGGCCCCACACAGATGTCGTTCCCGTAGGGCGCTCATCCTCCATTCCTACCCACTTATGCAGCTCCCAGTTGGGGACCCTCGACGCCATCTTGGTCGGTGGGGATGTGACCCTTGAGCAACTGGTAGATGGGATCGTCTGGATGTGGTGCTCCAATCGGCTGTCGCCGGCCGAACCTATCTGCCTCAAGAATCGCTGGCGGGATTTGCTCCTCAACCCAATCGTAGACGACTGTCCGTTCCGCAATTCGCCACTCGTCCTGCCTCTTCTGAAACAGATCGCAGTAACGGCCGCAAAGCAGCGTCTGACGTATTTCTTGGTCTGTATCCGGTCCGCGTTGCAGCGCGGTGAAATAGCTCTCGACCGCGGCCTCTGCTGAACTGATGAAGTCGATCAGGCTGTTCGTGATTTGATGGATGTTACGGTGCCCCGGCAGACCGAGAGCAAATTGGATGAAGTCCTCTGCCGGTCCGCAATAGGGACCGTGCCTGTCATACGCTTCGGGCCAGTATGCGCTACGCAGCGCCGCCTCATCGGCGCGGTCTATCCCGCGGCAGTACCGATACAGGCAGTTGCGGATCGCCTCTCGGTCACGCAGTTCGGTAATTTTCGCGTGGTCGACAGGGTCTGTCGCGAATTGTATGATTGTTTTGTCCTTCCCGATGCCAGTCTGCACTTTGCGTGTGTCTCTCTCTACAACTGAGTTAGCGGGGGGCTCGTCAACTTCCAGAGCTTGTTCGGGGCAGGCTCGTACCCCTTTTGAGGCAAGCAGTTGCTCCCCATCGGCAACATCAATATCACCGGGCAAGATGTAGCCGGCGTCATCAAGCTTGAAGACTCTCGGCGCCCGCGCCCAGCAGCGCGCATGACCCTGGCATCTGGCTTTATGTACGACGACACGCATAGCGAACTCCAATGTCGTTGGCTGAAACTTCAGGACCATTCCAGGATCAGATTCTCGATCCCGAACACATGGCCGCCGAAGGTGATAGGTTCAGTCCCTGTCTTGATCCGAAAGGCTGGGATGCGCGCCAGCCACTCCTCCAGGCCAATGACAATCTCCCGCCGGGCAAGGTGTGAGCCAAGACAACGATGGGGACCATAGCCAAAGGCAGCGTGCCGGTTGTCCTCGCGCGCCAGATCGATCTCATTCGGGCATTCGAATTCCGCCGGGTCACGATTGGCAATCATCGTGGCACAGGAAACATAATCTCCCTTGCGGATCGGCGCGCCTTTGAAGTCGACATCCTTCGTTGCCACTCGGATCATCTGAATGGTCGAATAGGCGCGCAGCAATTCTTCCGCAGCGACGGCAATCCGGTCAGGTTCGCTTCGTAGCAATTCCTGATCTTTGGGGTTGCGCGCGAGATGGGCCAAGTCGAAGCATATGGCTGCTGAGACCGTGTCGAGTCCCGCGACGAACACAAGCACGCCGATGCCACGGACTTCTTCGTCACTGAGCAGACGACCCTCGACCTTTGCCTTCACGATGAAGGTCATGAAATCATCGACCGGCTCCTTGCGGCGCTCGGTGGCAAGTTCGTCGATGAAGGCCACGATCGTCCGGGCTGCGGGTGGTCGTTGCTCCTTATCGCCGTGGAGCAGATCTCTAGCCCAGCCGACAAATGTTTCTAGTCCGTTGTCCGAAAGCCCAATAAAGCGAAGGAAGATATTGACCGCGAACGGAACTGCAAAATCCTTCATGATGTCGCAGCTCGTGCCTGATGCGGCGATCCTGTCGATCAGCTTGATCGCTCGTTCCCGGACAGCCGGCTCCAATGCCATTACCCGCTTTGGCGAAAGCAGCGGATTGAGCAGTGAGCGAAAAACACCGTGGAATGGCGGATCGAGCTCAAGCGGGATCATCGGCCAGCTCTCGCCGAGCACAGAGGCGAAGATGCTGCGATGGCTGGAAAACGTTTCGGTGTCCTGCAGCACCCGGCGCTGGTCGCTCGCGCGAGTGATGACCCAGGTACCCCGACCGTCGCGCGTGTTGCTGGTTGAATAAAAGATCGGAGGCCCGGCATGAACGCAAGCAACCGCTGCATGCGGATCCCCGTTAGCCGTCGGCAACATGCCGGGCGACGTAAACAGGTTGAAGTCCCTCACCATTTCGGGCGGGACATGATCTGGAACCGGCCGCGATTTAACCGCGCCAGAATCGAGAGACCGTTCATGAGATGCTGTCGGCATTTGCATGCAATCGTCGGTGCAAGCTCCGTGCCGAATTCGTCTTTCGATAATCCTTGCCGTTTGCTGGGCAACAGGTGGCGCCTGCGCTGACTTGCTGGTCGGGATTGCAACATTCTTGTCCAGCGTCGGACACAGAATGTAGAATGCTAGACAGCGACTTGGAGCAACTCAACTGGTGGGATCGCTAGCCGATCATGTGCCCGGGGAGCATCCAGTTCGAAAGCTTGCGCTAAGCGGCTTGGTGACTTGGCCGAGGTCACCAGGTGGAAACGACCAACACTTGGGGTGAGCCTAGTGGCGCTCCCCTCGATGATGTCTGGCGGGGTGGTTAGCCGCCTCCGTAGGACAAGATCAGTCTACACGAATGGACTATAGCCTCTCCTCGCATGCCTCATTGGCCGTCCTTCAGAGCCGGCCACACGAGCTTTTGTCTTTCAGCAGGGCGTTTTTCTCGCCAGCTACAGAGCCACACCGACGCCATTAATGAGCGTCCAGTCGACGGGTTGGATGGCCCTGTCCATCTTGCCCAGCACCTTGGCTTAGCATTTGCCGGTGCGGCGGAAGCCTTCAAGACGCAGTTCTTGACCTTCTCCAGATCAGCCTCGGATGGATATCGGCAAGGGTTCAGCTCGTCCTTTTGAACTTGCGCATCTTCGTGTTGGCCAACCCCAGGCCGCCCGACATATTTGCGGTCTATCCGGCACCTCAACTTCGAACAACCTTGCGGCAAGCTCTTGGGATAGCCCACGCTCGTGCCTCCACCACCCGCTCAGCAGAGCCAGATTTGTCGTTGATGGCACGGAACTTGCGGAGTCATTCGCAGATGCGTCACGGACCGAGAGTGTCGTCCCATGAATTCGATCACCAAAAAGGCCGCCCGACGTTGCTGGGACCGCCTGCAATTACCTTATCCCAGAATTGGGAGCAACGGCTTCAAAAGGGATAACTCATCACCTCAATTTTGTCGATCGCGCGGCCATCGAACCGCAGCCATCGATCAGACTTCCGCCTCGTTGCACTCATTGCGACCGCCTTGGTGCTTGCGACAACCGCTCAATTCTGGCTGCCAGGATAACCACATATGGCGACGGAACTTCCTGCTTCAAAGCAATATAGAGATCGTCGATCATCCCCCCATCAAGGCCTCGATCGAGGACACCGCGTTCGGCTTGCTTGGTTCGCAGTGAACAGACCGCACTTCGACGAATGCGATCGATGCGACCGCGCCGAGAACTCTCCCGCATTGTCGACGGTTGGGTCCGTCGGCCCTCCGATGAGGCCTCGGATGCGTCGGGCTCCGAGGCCTCGACTGATGCCGACTGGCCGCCGCCGGAAGGTCTCGCGGCTTTGATCCCCGGCGATGTAGCCACCCCTGCTGCAACAGCTCCTAGCCGGAGAACTCATTCATGACCGAATCGGCGACAGATTTAGTGGACGCGGCTTTGTTCGACCGAGATCGGCTTGACCCAGAAAGTCCCTATCAACGTTCTGGCCCTGCATGGGGTGCCATCATTTCGCTTTCCTTCGGCACCTTCGGGCTTGTGACGGCAGAGTTTCTGCCCGCCAGCGTTCTGACACCGCTCGCGCATGATCTCCGTATCACCACGGGCACGGCTGGACAGGCGCTAACAGCGGCCGCAATCGTCGCGGCGATCTCGGCACCGATAATCGCCATCGTGACAAAGCGTCTGGACCGCAGGGTCGTCATCTGGGCGATGACGCTCCTGCTGATCCTGTCGAACGTTCTGGCGGAGGTTGCGGGGTCGCTGCCGGTTTTGCTGGCGGCACGCGTCGTCCTTGGCATATCGCTTGGTGGTTTTTGGTCAATTTCGGCAGCGTTGGCGATGCGGCTGGTTCCAAGTCACCTCATGCCGCGCGCCATGTCGGTCATCCTCACCGGCGTTTCTGTCGCCTCCGTCTGCGCGGCTCCAATCGGCGCTTATGTCGGTGACATTTGGGGATGGCGAGCCTCGTTCAAGGTCGCCGCAATCGTGAGTGCCGTTGCGCTGCTCGTGCAACTCGTAACCATTCCGCCACTGCCTCCGATCGAAGTGCGCAGATTCCGCAGTCCGCTGGATGTCGCGAAGAATCCGGCGATGAAGGTTGCGGTGCTAGTCGTGCTATTGGTCGCTTCCGGCCATTTTGCCAGCTTCGCCTACATCCGCGCCTTTCTCGAGAGCGTTCCTGCGCTCGACAAGAAGTCAATCCCGCTCGTGTTCCTTGCTTTTGGCACGGCCGGCGTCTTCGGCAATTTAGCCGGCGCATTCCTCACCAAACACAGTCTCAAGGCGGTCGCGGCCCTGCCGCCCCTGCTCATTGCCGTAGCCGCTGTCTCGCTCCTGACCATGAGAGCATCGGCCTTGACCTCGGCAATTGCAGTTGCCGTATGGGGCTTTGCTTTTGGCGCGGTCCCGGTCGGATTGCAGACATGGATGGTGCTACGCGCCGCTCCGAAACAGGCCGAGAGCGCTGGTGTACTGATGGTCATAACCTTCCAAGTGGCCATCGCAGCCGGCACAACTTGCGGTGGCCTATTGGTGGATCACACGGGTATTGCCAGTGTCTTTGTCTACAGCGCGGTTGCCACGTTCCTCGCTGTCTTGACAGTATTTTTGCTCGGCCCGAACCGCAAAACCTGACCGCCTGGTGGGGAGTGACGGTCGGCGGCGTTCACGCTATTGTCACCTCTGAGCTCGGCCCAAAGGCCGCGGCTTCGTCGTAACCATGCGGTCGATGGGGCAGCGCCAAATTGCTTCCTGCTCATCGCGTTGCGATAATACAGCGCGCTTATTGCGTCATCGTGTCCCCGGTCTCGGCTTCAATGCCCGGCTACTGGCTGCGGAGGCAGATGGGCGCCGGCGTCCCACCGACGACGATCGGTCTTTTCTCATGTAGCTGTCGGGGAAACGAGGCAGGTTTTCCGCCAGAACCCGCCAGTCGTCGCGCTCGCGTTCGCCTTCCTTGCGCGCACCGAACAACTGGATGATGATCTTGCCGTCGGACCCATATGCTTCGAGCGAGGTGACGTGACTGTCATTGGTCGGCTTGCGCACGGCCCAAACCTCACGGATTTGGTGGGTCCTGAGATGCAGCCGGAACGTTTCGTCCAGCACATGGATGCACGGCCCGATCTGCTTGACCGACTTGATTAAGCCGGAATGGGTCTGGATAGAACCTCGGTTGCCGACGAAGCACATGATCGGCAATTCGTCTTCGGCCGCACGCTGGAGCACGGCGCCAACTGCGGCATTGTCGAGCAGCCAAGCGTAATCCTGGCCGACCATGCGCAAAGCCTGGCAGCGGCTGAGCTTGAGCGTCTTTAGAAGGTTGACGTCAGTCAGCCGGCTCCAGTACTCGCGTAGGTCGTCCACCGTGCCGGCCCAGTCCGCAGTCCTCGCGCCCAGGTCGGCTACTCTCGCCTTAAGCGACATGGTCGGCTCCTGGTTGGCGGATACGAGCTCGGCCACCAGCTTTCGATAGGCATGAAGGTTGGAGACCGGCCTGAGATGCACCTTATGCACTGCTGCGCCGGCGGCGTCGAAGAATTGCAAACTGCGCTGGATTCCGCCGCGATGGCGCCTTTCAACAGCGAAACCATACCTCCAAGCCTGCGGGAAGACGCGAAGGTCGAATTCGTCACCAAGGACCATGGCGTGATTGTTGCCGGTTATCACTCTGTTGAAGACGCCAATCTTTTCGTGCACGGCACCTTGATTGCGGGTCAGCGCCGTCACTTCGCCCACGAATTCGAGGCCCGTCAGAAGGTGATTGACGCGCGGGTCGATGCGTGCCGCGCCGAAACCGCAATGGGCCGCGACCAGTTCCGCTTCCGAAATGGCCAATTGGGCGGCGAAATCACGCGCGGGAATGTTCGGACAGACTTCCCACGCACGCCGGATTTCGTTGGGCGACCGCTTCTTGCGCTGATCCATGTTTTTACCCCTGCCCCGTTCTTCTTTTGACGATCGATCGAAAAACGGGCCTCAGGGATGTGCACGGCGGACGCGATCGATCGTCAGGCACATGCCAGTCGAATCCTGTCTCCGGGCGGTCAGCGGCCAATCGCCGGTAGCGAGCGATTGTTGGGTGGTCGGCGCCAATCGGCCGATCGAGCATTCGGGTACCACCGGCGGTGCTGCTTTCCCACCAAGGCGGGTCTGATGGATCATATTGCTTTCCTTCGTTCTTCGATTGCGAGGGCAACCCAAAGGTGAATCGGCCGGCAATTTTGCCGCCGCAACGAAGGCTTCACAAAAATCGTGCCAGTTGCTCCGCGGCAAGCTCTGAACATCTTTGGCTCTGTTCATTGCTTTACGCGTGAGTGCATCGCGAACTCAGGCGCCCTTCCTGTGACGCGGACGCGACAAACCCGACAGTAAGTGTCGGTTGTCGGACGTCTCCCCAGCAATCGAGCATAAGAGACGTCGGGATGTCCTACGGTTTTTGACACGTCTTCCCTTTGGCACGGTCCATGCGAGATGATCCACGAAAACGCCGGACCGAGGAGAAATCGAGCCATGATTACGCTCACCGACAACGCTGTTGCCGCCATCAAGGCCGCTCTTTACCGCGCCAGCGAGCCGGCGGAAGGATTTCGCATCATGGTCCATGCCGGCGGCTGCGCCGGCTTCCAATACTCAATGGGCCTGGAGAGCGTCTCACGTGAGGGCGATGCGATCATCGAGCGAGATGGGCTCAAGGTGTTCATGGATAGAGGCTCCCAACCCCATGCCGCCGGCATGACCGTGGACTTCGTCACTGGGCTCGAAACATCCGGCTTTGTTTTCGATAACCCCAATGCGCGTGAGACGTGCGGCTGCGGCAAGTCCTGCAAATGATTGCGAGGGAACAGGCTATGTTCGACTATAGCGACGCCAAGGAATACTGCGTCGAACCGGTAACCGCCGGCGCTCTGGAACCGGCCGACACGCACTGTCGGCCCGGAACAATTGCGTTCGGTGATGCACCAAATCGCGATCATCGATCGTTGCCGTGGGCAAGCAAACAAAATTGCCCGAAACAGCTGAATTCCCGGCGGATGCCGCCACCAAAGGGCAATGTCGACAGCGACCGGTCAGCCAAGCCATCGCTCCCCCGGCCGCCCACCTTACCAGATACGATATGCGCCAGAGGTTCAATGGCCCGACTACCCTTGAATCATTTCAGCAGTTGAAGGATCACTCCCATGAACCCTGTCTATCTCGACAACAACGCAACGACGCGGGTTGATCCTGCAGTCGTTGGAGCGATGTTGCCTTTCTTTACGGAGCAATTTGGCAATCATTCGTCCATGCACGCCTATGGCGCATCGGTTGCTGAAGCCGTGAGAAAGGCGAGGCAACAGTTGCAAGCCCTCATCGGCGCGGGATTCGAGGACGAGATCATCTTCACCTCGGGCGGGACTGAAAGCGACAGTACAGCCATCCTTTCGGCGCTGGAGGTGATGCCCGACCGAACGGAAATAGTGACTTCCGCGGTTGAACATCCGGCCGTTCTGAAGTTGTGCGCGCACCTTGAGAAGACGCGCGGCGTCAAGGTGCACATTATCCCAGTCGATCACTACGGCCGGCTCGACCTGGACGCCTACAGAACCGCCCTCACCCCACAAGTGGCAATCGTCTCGATAATGTGGGCGAACAATGAGACCGGTACGATCTTTCCCGTGGTTAAGCTTGCCGATCTAGCCAGGGAAGTCGGCGCGCTTTTCCACACTGATGCAGTGCAGGCGGTCGGAAGGCTTCCGATTGAGCTGAAATCGACCGCGATCGACATGCTGTCGCTCTCCGCCCACAAGCTGCATGGTCCAAAGGGGATAGGCGCGCTTTATGTAAGACGTGGCGTGCGCTTCTCCTCCATGATCAAGGGTGGGCACCAAGAGCGCGACCGGCGTGCAGGCACTGAAAACACACCCGGCATAGTCGGACTGGGCATGGCGGCCGAACTCGCCTTGAAATTCATGGACGAGACAAAACGAATAAAATGGTTGCGCGACCGCCTTGAGAACGGGATCATCCAGCGCATCCCAAACACATCCATCAACGGCGATCCGCAAGAGCGATTGCCAAACACTGCAAACATTGGATTCGAAGGTATCGAAGGCGATGCAATTCCAATTGTCCTGAGCCGGCTGGGAATCGCCTGTTCCGCCGGGTCCGCCTGTGCCTCTGGCTCACTGGAACCGAGCCATGTTCTGATCGCTATGAACGCGGCATGTGGGGCAGTCCGCTTCTCCTTGTCGCGTGACAACGGCGAAGATGACGTAGACCGCGTGCTTGAGGTCCTGCCTGCGATCACCGAGAAGCTACGGGCCGTTCCCAGTGCTGGACTGTGCGGGCGAGGTGCAGAACAGCTTCATTCCGGCCCGGGTCCGAGCGGCACAATAGCCGACGAGCCGTGAGGTCTTCCTCAACGTGACGACCCTGCGCAAGGAGAGCAGTTAAACTCGGGGTCGCCTTCACCACTTCAGAAAAGCTTGAGATCGCCAAGTCTCTTGCCCAGCCGCCGTGCCAGAGGTCGGCACGCCGTCAGCAATGTCACCAATGCATCGACACCACAATTTCGCGCCGGGAGAATACAATGAACTGCTCCGCTGATAGCCGCCCGATCGATCGCACCGATATCCTAGCGCGACTGAAGGGCCTGTCGGCCGCGGAGGACTTCTTCGCCTGCCTTGACGTCTCCTACGACCCGAAAGTGATGAATGTCTCGCGGCTCCATATCATGAAGCGCGTGGGCCAATACCTTGCCGAAGAAGATTTCTCCGGTCTGCCTAACCAGGTAATCGCCGCGCGGGTGCGCGCCAAGCTGGAACGCGCCTACGAAGATTTCGCGACTTCCTCGCCGCTCACGCAACGTGTGTTCAAGGTGCTAAGGGACCACGATCCAAACATATGTCCCGCACCTGGCCGCGCCTTCGTCCCGCTCGACTCTGCACTGAAGCGGTTCGGAAAGTAATGAGCCCGACACGGCTGCGACGCGACAATGTCGAGAAGTCGACAAATCCAGTCCTCATGACGCCTCCTCGGAAGCAAACGAAGCCACCTTCTGGAATAGAGGCAGGAAGACGACTTGGCATGAACGATGCAGGCAATGAGGTGAACCGCCAAGCACGAATCCGGACTGGGAGCTTAGAGAAACCGCCAATGCATATCGTAGTCTGCATCAAGCAGGTGCCGGATTCGGCACAGATCCGCGTGCACCCGGTGACGAACACGATCATGCGTCAGGGTGTTCCGACCATCATCAATCCTTACGACCTGTTCGCCCTCGAAGAAGCGCTCAAACTGCGCGACGTTCATGGTGGCGAGGTTACTGTGCTCACAATGGGTCCGCCCATGGCGGAGGACTCGCTGCGAAAGGCGCTCGGTTACGGTGCTGACCGAGCAGTTCTCTTGACGGACCGCTATTTTGCCGGATCCGATACGCTGGCGACTTCCTTTGCTCTTTCGCAAGCAATCGCAAAAATTGGGGAGACTTTCGGCAGGCCGGACATCGTCTTCACCGGCAAGCAGACGATTGACGGCGATACCGCCCAGGTCGGACCGGGCATAGCCAAGCGCCTAGATTTATCGCAACTTACCTATGTCGCGAAGATTGCCTCCATCGATCTCGATACGCGAGAGATCGAAGTCGCTCGTCGCGCCGAAGGCGGCACCCAGTTGCTGAAGAGCAGACTCCCTTGCCTCATTACCATGCTGGAAGACACCAACGAAATCCGCCGGGGCTCGCTCCAGCAGGCTCTGTGCGCGGCGCGCAGCCAAGTCGTGAAGTGGACTGCAGCCGACGCCGGCATTGACGATCTCACCCGGTGCGGTCTGCGTGGCTCGCCTACAGTCGTCAAGCGTGTTTTCGCCCCCACCGCACGGGCAGAAAGGGCGGCGCAGATCGACACCGCGGAAAGGGGCTTGCAGGACATAGCCGATGAACTCATCGCCGATATCTTAACCCGCCGGCCGGCGCTGGAACATGAGCTGGCCTTCAACAGCGGCACGTGACGGCCAGGAGCAGAAAATGTCGACCGCAAGCCAAACTACCCCTCGCATTGCCCCCGGCCGTGCCGGTGTAAAGAAAGAACTTCCCGACCGTTTCAAAGACTACCGGCACGTGTGGGTCTTCCTCGAGCTCGAACGCGGCAATGTGCATCCTGTATCATTCGAACTGCTGGGCGAAGGCCGCAAATTAGCCGACAAGCTTGAAGTCCAGCTCGCGGGCGTCGTGCTGGGACCGCCGGGCGAGATGGTCGAGGACGCTGTTGCCGAGGCCTTCGCTTACGGGGCGGATCTTGTCTACATCGTCGATGCGCCGCCGCTCGCCGACTACCGGAACGAGCCGTTCGCCAAGGCGCTCACGGATCTGGTCAATACCCATAAACCCGAAATCCTCCTTCTCGGCGCGACCACACTGGGCAGGGATCTTGCAGGCTCGGTAGCGACGACCCTGCAGACGGGGCTCACGGCCGACTGCACCGAACTTGATGTAGATTCCGACGGTTCACTCGCCGCGACCCGTCCGACTTTTGGTGGCTCATTGTTGTGTACGATCTATACACTAAATTACCGGCCGCAAATGGCGACGGTGCGACCAAGGGTCATGCCTATGCCGCAACGGGTGGATAAGCCGGTCGGGCGTGTCATGCGGCACAAGCTGTCGCTCGTTGAGGACGATATCGTCACCAAAGTCCTCGGCTTCCTACCGGATAACCAGTCGGCAATGGCAAATCTTGCCTATGCGGATGTCGTGGTTGCGGGAGGCCTCGGTCTCGGAGCGGCGGAGAACCTTCAGCTTGTGAAGAATCTTGCCCGAGCGATCGGCGCCGAGCATGGCTGTTCGCGCCCCTTGGTCCAGAAGGGCTGGATGCCGGCTGATCGACAGATTGGACAAACTGGCAAGACCATTCGACCGAAGCTTTACATCGCGGCCGGAATTTCCGGCGCCATCCAGCACCGAGTTGGGGTCGAGGGGGCCGATCTCATCGTCGCGATCAACACCGATCCGAACGCGCCGATTTTCGAGTTCGCCCACCTCGGGATCGTCACGGATGCAATCCGCTTCCTGCCCGCACTGACGGAAGCCTTCACCCGGCGGCTGTCGCCGCACAGTCGAGACAAGCTTGCGAGTTGAGGGAGAGGACATGATTGAACAATTCGATGCCATTGTGGTCGGAGCCGGCATGTCTGGAAACGCAGCTGCTTACACTTTGGCAAGCCAGGGGCTGAAGGTCCTGCAGTTGGAGCGCGGGGAATATCCGGGCTCTAAGAACGTCCAGGGTGCCATAATGTACGCGAACATGCTGGAGAAGATCATCCCGGACTTCCGGGATGATGCGCCCCTCGAGCGGCACCTGGTCGAACAGCGACTTTGGGTGATGGACGACACGTCTCACACCGGAATTCATTACCGGTCGGACGACTTCAATGAGGCGAAACCCAACCGCTACACGATCATCCGCGCCCAGTTCGACAAATGGTTTTCCCGCAAGGTGCGCGAGGCTGGCGCGACGGTCCTGTGTGAGACGACCGCGACGGAACTCGTCCGTGATGGCAATGGCAAGGTGATCGGCGTCCGCACAGACCGGGCTGGCGGAGTGGTCTTCGCGAATGTGGTCGTTCTCGCAGAAGGGGTGTCGGGATTGCTTGGCACTCGCGCAGGCCTGCGCGAGATGCCGAAGCCGGAGACCGTGGCGATTGCCGTCAAGGAAATGCATTTCTTGCCCGAAGAGGTCATTGGCCAGCGGTTCGGGGTGAAGGGCGATGAAGGCTGCGTAATCGAGGCCGTGGGCACGATCTCTCGCAGCATGGCCGGGCTCGGCTTCCTTTACACCAATAAGGAGTCGATTTCACTCGGCATCGGCTGCCTGGTCTCGGATTTCGCCGCGACGATGGAGAGCCCGTCCGCCCTCCTGGATGCGATGAAAAACCATCCTTCGATCCGGCCGCTGATCGCTGGCTCGGAGGTGAAAGAATATGCCGCCCATCTTATCCCCGAAGGTGGTTACAGGGCCATTCCGCAGCTATTCGGCGACGGTTGGGTCATCGTCGGCGACGCAGCGCAACTGAACAATGCCATTCACCGTGAGGGTTCGAACCTTGCCATGACCTCGGGTCGTGTCGCGGCTGAGGCGATCATCAAAGTCAAAAGCCGCAACGGTCCTATGACCAAAGCGAACCTTGCGCTCTACAAGACGATGCTGGATGACTCCTTTGTGATCAAGGATCTTAAGAAATACAAGGACATGCCAGCCTTACTCCACACCAATTCCAGCAACTTTTTTGACAGCTATCCGCGGTTGATGTCGCATGCCGCTCAGACCTTCATGCGTGTCGACGGCACGCCGAAGATCGAGAAGGAAAAGAACACCACGGCCGCCTTCATCAACGCGCGCTCGCGCTGGGGGTTGGTCAGCGACGCGGTCCGCCTGGCATTGGCATGGCGCTGAAGAGGGTACAAGATGACGATCGCAGTGACGAAGGTTCGTGTCGAGGACAAACTTTACCAGAACCGCTATCTGGTCGATTCCGGCCGCCCCCATATCATAGTGCGACCGCACGACAAGCCAAGCGCGAACTTGCTTGCGTTGACCTACGTCTGTCCGGCGAAATGCTATGAGTTGAATGACAAGGGTCAAGTCGAGATCACCGCCGACGGCTGCATGGAATGCGGCACCTGCCGGATATTGTGCGAGAAAGGCGGCGACATCGAGTGGAACTATCCGCGCGGCGGCTTTGGTGTCCTGTTCAAGTTCGGATGATCAGCCGGTGCCAAGAGCATGCCGGCAGCGAGCAACTGCGGCACACCATGAGCCTCTCCATCCACTTGCAAAGAGCTAGTGAATATTGGGTTTCGCAATTCAAGTTTCCTCGACTTGGTAGGGGTATCCTCAGGCCACGGGGCGCCTGTGCCGGACTTACCACCGGTAACGTGGTCGAGCCCCTTTGGACAATGTCCGGCCATCGTGCCGGATGGCAGCCACAACGGCCGGTGAGCAAATGGAACGGCACAATCCATGATAAAGACGTATGTGCTAGTGCATGGTGCCTGGCATGGCGGATGGTGTTGGCGGGACGTCGCCGCCAATCTTCGCAAGATGGGATGCCACGTGACCACGCCTACCCAGACAGGTGTCGGCGAACGCGCACGTTTGCTGTGCAAGGACATCACGCCCGACACATTCGTGACCGACATCGTCAACCACATTGTAACGGAAGAGCTGAGCGATGTGATCCTTGTCGGTCACAGTCTAGGCGGCATCAGCATCACCGGCGCCGCCGACCGGATACCCGACCATATCAGCCATCTCGTTTATCTCGACGGCGCCATCGTCGAGAGCGGTCAAAGTGTATTCAGCACCATGCCCCCCGACATCGTCGCCGCCCGTCGAAAATTGGTTGCGGAGGAAGGACGGGGTATCTTCATGCCGACTCCGCCGCCAACAGCATTCGGCACTCCCGAGGGACACTCGCTCACGGACTGGGTGCGGCGCCGGATAACACCGCATCCGGCAGGCACCTACGAAAGCGGACTTAAGCTCGAGCACCCGCTCGGCAACGGCAGACCCCGAACCTATGTCGTCTGCACTAATCCACTCCACCCGCCGATGGCGGGAGCGCGAGAATGGGTCGCGAAGCAGGATGGCTGGGCGTGGCAGGAACTCGCCACTGGCCACGACGCAATGATCCTCGCGCCGACGGAAGTTGCTCTCCTTCTTAGCGCTGTCGGCTGAGGAACCAAGTAGGGGGAGCGGCGGCCGATTCTCAGGCCGTGGCCTTGAGCTCTGGTGCAAGGATGTAGGCCCAACGGGTCGTTCCGGTGGCGCCACCGAAACCACTAGGCGGGAGTGGCCTGTCCTGCCGACGTCGCAAGCTTGCGAGCGTTCCGCCGCGGCCGCAGCCCGTAGCGCCGGGCAACCTCCGAGATCACCGCGTCGGCTCCAGGGTCTCGGAGATGACTCCGTGCCTTGTCGTCCATCGACCAATGCCGCCGACCAACAGCGCCGTTGATCACCCTCGAAAACGCCGAGGCTGCCGCTCAGGGTCAATCGTAAGTTCAAGTTCAGACACAAGCCGATCTCCGATCCACCTCAGAATCGGCAGGCCCACAGATCGCGGGTCCTCCTGGAAGGACACAGCGCTTACCCTTGAAATATGGAGAACCATGGCTTTGCGCCGTCGGCAGTTGAGCTGATCTCGCAATGCTATTTCCCCGGCAACGTCCGCGAGCCGGAGAACTGCGTGCTTGGCGTTCTCCTCTGGAAGGAACCAATCTTTCGGAACGTGGCAATGTCATCGACGAGCTCTCACGGGCCAGCACGATGCCGGTTCGGCGCATCGGCGCCCGCCTGAACACGAGATGGCCACTTGCGATTCTAACGATACGGCCGGACGGGGGCTGGGACCGCGGCGGACGAAGCGTGACGGCTGATCGACACAATGGAGAAGGCCGGCTGGGTTCAGGCTAATGCGGCTCGAATTCTCGGCCTCAAGCTGCGACAAGTCGGCTAGGCGATACGCCGGCATAGTATCGAGGTGAAGGAACTTCTAAGAGCCTGATGAGCCAATCGTCAGGCCAGTGGTCTTGCGCGCCCTGTGCGCGACAAGGAGTGCTTCGTGCTTCTGAACGGATTTGGACTTGCACTGTCGCAAGCAGGACAAAATTGTGTCGCGCCGGCCTGACACAATGCGATATCGACCCGAATAGTGAACTGAAGCCGCTTTTTTCAGTTGGTATGGCTCTTGCACCTTGAACCGCGACGTTACCAGCAACGGAGCCGTTTGATGTCCTCACCGACAGTTTCGATTGAGGGGCCGACTAGCACGACATCCGAGGGTCTTCTGGCAGCCGCGAAATCCGGTGGCTGCGCATCGTCTTCCTACGGCTCGTCGCCGACCAGCCCGGGCGAAGAGGATCCGGCTATTTGGGAAAGGATCAAGGATCACCCCTGCTTTTCGGAGGAAGCGCATCATTATTTCGCGCGTATGCATGTGGCGGTCGCGCCGGCTTGCAATGTCCAGTGCAACTATTGCAATCGCAAATACGATTGCGCCAACGAGAGCCGGCCTGGTGTTGTGTCTGAGAAGTTGACGCCCGACCAAGCGCTACGCAAGGTCATCGCCGTTGCCAACAAAGTTCCGCAGCTTTCGGTTCTTGGCATCGCTGGGCCGGGGGATGCCTGTTACGATTGGGAGAAAACGAAGGCAACGTTCGACCGCGTCATCAGGGAAATCCCCGACATAAAGCTGTGCGTCTCCACTAATGGGCTCGTGCTGCCGGACCATGTCGCCGAGCTTGCCGAAATGAATGTTGATCACGTGACGATCACCATCAACATGGTCGACCCGGAAGTCGGCGCGAAGATCTATCCATGGATCTTTTATGAAAATCGCCGCTACTTCGGCATCGAAGCCGCTCGAATCTTGCACGCGCGGCAGATGCTGGGCCTGGAGATGCTGAGCGCGCGCGGCATCCTCACCAAAATCAACTCGGTGATGATTCCTGGAGTGAACGACCAGCACCTGTTTGAGGTGAACAAAATGGTCAGGGAGCGGGGCGCGTTTCTGCACAACGTGATGCCTCTGATTTCGGACCCGGCGCACGGTACCCACTACGGACTCATCGGGCAGCGCGGCCCAACGGCAACGGAGATGATGGCTCTTCAGGATCGACTTGAAGGTGGCGCCAAGTTGATGCGCCACTGCCGGCAGTGCCGGGCAGATGCTGTCGGCCTGCTCGGTGAAGATCGTGGCCAGGAATTCACGCTGGACGGTATTCCCGACGATGTCGCCTACGATGCTGGCAAGCGTCAGGCCTATCGGCAGGTGGTCGCACACGAGCGCCGTGATCATGAGGCGGCGAGGAGCGAGGCCATCGGTATGGTCAAGGCAACAGACTCCGAAAAGTCGCTTCTGGTTGCGGTGGCCACTAAGGGAGGTGGACGGGTCAACGAACACTTCGGCCACGCGAAGGAATTCCAGGTTTATGAAGTCTCGCCTAGAGGGATCAGCTTGGTCGGGCATCGGAAGGTCGAGCGGTATTGCCTCGGAGGCGGGGGCGAAGACGCCATCCTCGAGGGCGTCATCGCAGCGCTCGAAGGCATACACATAGTGCTATGCGCCAAGATCGGAAATCGCCCGAAGGAACAACTCTCGCGAGTTGGACTGCGCGTAACCGACGCCTATGGCCATGACTACATCGAGACCGCAGTCAGCGCACTTTACGCGGCAGAGTTTGGGATCAGACCACTAGCGGCGACGGCCTGAGCCGTCTCGTCCGATAACCAGGAGTTAGAATGGCTTTAAAGATCATCGCATCCCAATGTACCCAATGCGGGGCCTGCGAGTTCGAATGTCCTTCGGAAGCGATCAAGTTCAAGGGCGACGCCTATGTGATCGATCCAAACAAGTGCACCGAATGCAAGGAGGCCTTCGATACGCAGCAATGCGTGTCGGTCTGTCCGGTACCGAAAACCTGCGTTCCCGCTTGATTCCTACCGAAACGGTCGGGTTCGCCGCACGACGACGCCTGCAACCCGCGACCACAACAAAAGCCTCGAGAAAGGAATGGACAGCATGTGGTCCAGACGCGAACAGGAGGTCGAAATCGGCAGACCGCCACGGTTCATGCAGGGTGAGCGGGTCCGTGCGATACGCCACATAAAAAACGACGGCACCTATCCCGGCAAGGAGATCGGCGAAAACCTCGTGCGGAAGGGCGACGAAGGCTACGTGCGCGACATTGGAACCTTTCTCCAGCAATTCTTCATCTATGCGGTCGAATGGATCGATCGTGGCACGGTCGTCGGCATGCGAGCGCGCGAACTCATTAGCCTCGACAAAGTCGAGGTTCCCTGCGGAGCTGAAGGCATTTCCAACGGGGGAACAGCCGGATGAAAGTAATGATTCGCAGGACCGCTACTGGCTTGTCGGCTTATGTCCCCAAGAAGGATCTCGAAGAGCCGATCACCGAGATTGAGAACGCTGACTTATGGGGCGGGACCGTGACGCTCAGGAACGGTTGGCGGCTCATGCTGCCCGACCTTCCGCGCGACACGCGTTTGCCGATCACCGTCGAGGCGATGAAGATTTCCGACGGGGCCTGATGCCGGTGGGTTCAGTGGCGGAGAGGAAACGCGTATGAACACGATGCTGAGCTGGGACCATCTCGTCGTCGTCCGGGGCAGTTTTGCCAAAAAACTGATTGACCTGCTGAACGGCGCTCTCAAGGCCGATCGAGTGATCCCCTATCTCGGTCCTGGTCTTCTGCAGCTTAACCCACCGGAATCCCCTGTACCTTGCACCCCTGAAGATGTCGCCGCGGCCCTCAACAAGCGGGCGCCTGCCCCTTCCAGGATTCGCACCAATATGTGGTCGGTCGCGCAGTTTATCGAGCAGCGCCGACATCGTCGGACTCTCCAAGCGTGGATGGCGGAGATATTCGCAGCCCCCGCCGAGCCGACCGTTCTTCACGCCTGGCTCGCAACCCTTCAACTGTCTGTCATCATCGACAGCTGGTACGATGGCGCCATGCGAGCAGCCCTTGCAGAGGCCGGCCAAACAGACGTTGTCGAGATACAAGGAACGACGCGCGCGACCGGAATCGGTAACATCTGGACGAGAACTTACGATTTGTCAGGAACAGAACTCGAGGCCGAACAAGTGGCTAGGACGGTGCTCTATGCGCCGCACGGCAGCGTCAGGCCGGCGGCAAACTTCCTCGTGGCTGATTCCGATTACGTCGAAGTCCTAACCGAAATTGATATCCAGACGCCGATCCCGGACGCGGTGAAGCAACGGCGCGTCAACCGGGGTTTTTTCTTCGTGGGCTGCCGCTTCAACGATCAGATGCTGCGCACATATGCCAGACAGCTGATGAAGCGCTCCACTGGCCCACATTTTGCGGTGATCGATTCGGCTACGCTGACCAGAAACGAACGTCGTTTCCTTGCCGAAGGCGCAATCACGGTCATCGACATGCCGATCCGCAACGCCGCGGCTCGCCTCGTCGGGGTCGATGCTAGCCAGGATTAATGGCCGGCGATTGCTGGTGAGTCGCTGCTTGCCTCCAAGGGCGAAAACTCAGTTGGGAATACATTCGTGAGCAGTAATGCTAGTGGCAGCACAACGTAGGCTCTGAATTCGTTGGGCCATGTGAAAGGGTCCGCTGCTGCGGGACGTGAGCACGTTGCGGCGGCATTACGCACATGATCTTGTGACCCCCGTGGCAAAAGAACTGAAGCGCCCGAGTCGCGACAACATATGCAGCGCTCAATGGCTTCGACAAAAATTCGGCACAGTTTCGACAGTTCGCATGCACCTCCAGGGTCAACGAGGTTGATTATGCCTGTTTATGTGGGTCGGCCACGCGAGCAGGAATTCCCACTACCTTTGCCCCGGCGGGAACATCTCGTGTGACCACGCAGCCAGCGCCTACCACTGCATTATCACCAATCGTGACGCCAGGCAGAATGATTGCTCCACCGCCGATCCAGACACGGCTGCCAATGTGAACAGGACGCCCGACCTGCAGGCCGGCCTGCCGCTGCTCGGCATCATGTGGATGATCGGCGGTATAAATCTGCACAGCAGGCCCAATTGCCGTTCCTTGCCCGATTTTGACCTCTACCACGTCAAGAATAACGCAGTTGAAGTTGATGTAGGCATTGGCTCCAATGCGGATATTGAATCCGTAGTCGCAAAAAAAGGGCGGACGGATGACCGTTCCGCGCCCAACCTCTCCCAGCCGCTCGGACAAAAGCTCATGCCAATGCCCCGTGGTCTGCCCCAGCGTATCATTGTACCGCTTGAGCCAAGCCCCGGTTGCCAACAGGTCAGCTTGGATCTCCGGATCCGCCGCATTGTAAAACTCGCCTGCGAGCATCTTTTCTTTTTGGCTACGCATCATAGTCTCCCGTCAGGTCGTGTCCCGTACAGTGATGCAGGAACGCACATCAAACTGCCTCGGCAACTTTGTAACTCGATCTTGCCGGGCGCGCGGTCGGTCACGAGCCGGGGCGACAGTTTCGTCTCGACCAACTTCCAAGAATTTGGATATCGGAGATCAACCGGTCGCAGGGGCCAATACCTGACGAAGTCGGCAACTGTCCAGCGGTCGAACTCACTTTCATGCCCATCTCAGATTGCGTGATATCGAGCGGTAAGCCATCAGCTAATGTATCGACCAGGTCCCGCCAGAGGATTACTCCTTTTTAGTTTGTCAGTCGCAGAGCCCCAGTACGACTGGTGGTAGAAAGCACACGGCCGGAATCTTGGCAGCGCTGTTCACACCCACTTCGTAAGCCTGGCCGATGGGCTCGGCGCCAGAGCACCAATGCTTGACCTGCTCCAGCTCTTGCTCGGCGGGTTGTTTCAGAGACGCTTGATCTCGATACCGCGTTTTCTCAGCACGTAGCCGATCTGGCGCGGGGTCAAACCGAGCAGGCGCGCCGCCTTTGCCTGCACCCAGCCACACTTTTCCATGGCAGCAATGACCGTATCGGCATCGGGCACCCTACCACGAGTCGTGGCAGGGCCTATCGGCGCTTGCCCGTCGCCGACGGGCGGGGCGGCACAGGCGGCGGAAGGCTCGATCGTAGTCGACTTCTCTGACGTCGGCTGTCCGTTCTTCCACAGCGCCGCGGCCAAGCACTGATCCGCGTAACAGGCAAAGTCAGTTCTGAGGATTGATGGACCCGTCGCCAGAACTGCCGTCCGTTGAACGCAGTTTTCGAGCTCTCGGATGTTACCTGGAAATTCGCAGTTCATTAGCACCTCAATCGCTTCGGGAGCGAAGGTCAGCGTGTGATCATTCTCAGTATTGAAATTCTTGAGAAACTGAGCGGCCAAGAGCGGAATATCACCTCGCCTTTCGCGCAATGCCGGCACGCGTAAAGTGACGACGTTGATGCGATAATAGAGGTCTTGCCGGAACTCCTTGCGTTGAACTGCCGTTTCCAAGTCCCTGTTCGTTGCGGCAATCACGCGAACATCAACTTTAATGGTGTGGTTGCTGCCGACGCGCTCAAACTCCTGCTCCTGCAGGACACGCAGCAGCTTAGCCTGGAACGAACCTGATATTTCGCCAATCTCGTCCAGAAACAATGTGCCTTTGTCGGCAGCCTCAAAGCGCCCCTTGCGCAAACTGCTCGCGTCGGTGAAGGCACCCTTCTCATGACCGAACAAGTCAGATTCCAGAAGCGTCTCGGTGAGCGCCGCGCAATTGACCTTGATGAAGGGCTGCTTGGCGCGAGGCGAGAGCTCGTGAATGGCTTTGGCAACCAGCTCCTTGCCGGTTCCGGATTCACCTCGCAACAGGACCGTAGTCTTCGCCTTGGCCACCTTGACAAGGTGCTCACGCAGCTTGCGCAGCGCCTGACTATCGCCAAGCATCTCCTTGCTGATCTTTTTACGTTCCATTTGGCAGCCCATCCCACTCCGCCACCCGCCGGTAGAACTGCACTGGACGGTGAGCTGTGTTGTATTTCGCCATCATCATTCTCGATCTCACCTTTGTTGCTTCGAAATTTCCGGCGCGCGGACCCCCTCGGCAAATGGCAATGGCGCCTGAGCATCGTTGTCTTTCACCAGGACGAGCGTCTTCTCCTCCGTGCGGGCGCCCGCAATATGCGCGCTTGTTTGCGCAGGCCTTTACTCGACCGGTCGCCGTTCTGTCCGGCTTCTGCCGCACCGCAGCCTGCAAACCCATCCTTGACAAGAAAGGAGGGGAGTCAATCGAGCTCTCCTTGCATTCGTGCAAGGAAAATTGTCAGTTTGATAGAATTCTATCAAAACGGCAGAAACGCCCCGCCCCCAATTTGGCTGTACCTGCGGCGTTCAGCTTACGTGACGACATGTGCGGACTTGTCCCAATTGCCGTCCGAGTTGTGCGGGAAACAGTAGCCGCTGCGCTGTTCGCTTCAACCGCGTGATGCCGCTGACAGTAGAGGCGGCGGCTCGTCGAGCGAGGCTTCATTGTTCGGCTACTAAAGCGGCTGTGCTTTGGTGGGAGTTGGTTTCGCCCAAGTTCTGGGCCTGGGGGCGTCTAGCCCGTTTCGCCGCACAGGCTCCTCCCACATCGTCGAGGCCGAGAAGGAGGGACCCCACAGCCCTCCCTGTATCACAATGCCCCGCCCCTCAAGCAGCTAGATACGACAGGTGACCTCGAATGAGGCGTCTTGCATGGCTTCTACACCTGCCTGAATGCCAGAACTGCGTTCGTACCGCCCATGGCGAAGGCGTTGCTCATGGCGACGCGCACCTTGCGCTCGCGCGGCACATTGGGTGTGATGTCGAGGTCGCAAGCGGGATCTGGCTCGCGATAGTTGGCGGTCGGCGGCACGACGTCCTCTTGGATTGCCATCACGCAGGCGATCATTTCAAGCGCGCTCGCTGCGC